>JBITAC010000064.1:0-5668 GCA_044439905.1 Phycisphaerales bacterium JB063
ACCCTCCGCGGCGACCAGTGGGTCACCTTCGAGATCGAGGTCCACGGCAACCAACGCGCCATCCACCGCGTCAACGGCGAAGTCGTCGCCGACTACGGCCCGCTGGTCCTCGACGAAAACGACTCCGGCTCCGCCGGCGACGCCGAAACCCAACGCCGAGGCACCACCGACCTCACCCACGGCACCATCTCCCTCCAAGCCGAAAGCGCCCCGATCGAGTTCCGGGAGATTCGGATCAAGATGTTGGGGGAAGACGAATCAGAATGATGCCAAACTTGGCGCAACAGCAAATGGATTATGATGAACCTGACAATGCGATACCCATCTGTTTGTGGAAACAAGTACCGCGTGGTTGTTTCTATCTACAAGTCAGACTTAGCAACGGGTGTGTTTTCGACAATGTTTGGGTTGATTGTGATGGGAAGATTGAAGGGCAGATAGCCGAGGGAATTGCCGGATATCACGGCGGGTGGCTGGGGTCGGCGCAGCCGCCCCGGGAATGGGTTGCCATACATTTTGATACCGCATGTACGTTCCGTGGGGGCGCTGCATTCCACCACGGCCACCACAGAGTCATCCTGCATACCAGCAACGGCGTCCAGTCCCGCCGGATGCAGGGTGTCCTCGAACACGCGGGGTGGGAGGTGCGCCTCGCCGGCGCGACCGGCGAGCACTGGATCGAGAATGACTGGCGCGTCGAGGTCGAGCGGATTCTGGCGTGTTGAGTACGCTTGGCCTGGTTGCTTAAGCAACCAGGCCGGGCCCCCAACTCACTTAGGATCGCCCCATCAACTCATCAGCCCCGGTGCGAAGCCGCGGCGCATGGTGTTTTCGGTGACGCATCGGGGCTCGACGAACTGGTAGAGGTACTGGTCGCCGCCGGCCTTGGACCCGACCCCGGACATCCCCCCGCCGCCGAAGGGCTGTCGGCCAACGAGCGCGCCGGTACAGCCGCGGTTGAGGTACAGGTTGCCCACACGAAACTCGACTCGGGCGCGGTCGAGGTGGCTTGGCGTGCGGGTGAAGATCGCGCCGGTCAGGCGGTACGGCGTCGCGTTGGCGACCTTGAGCGCCTCATCGAAGTCCTTCACACGGATCAGCGCGACGACCGGGCCGAAGACCTCTTCGTTGGCCAGACGGTCCTGCTGCGTGATGCCGCTGAAGATGTGCGGGCCAACGACGGGCTTGCCCCAGGCGTCTTGCACCTCGCCCTGCATCGCGAGTTCGAGCTTGCCTTCCTTGGAGCCGAGCTCGACGTAGTGCATGATCTTGTCGCGGGCCTCGGCGTCGATGACCGTGCCGACGTCCGTGCCGGGGTGGATCGGGTCGCCGACGCTGAGGGACTTGGTGGACTCGACGAATCGCCGGACAAACTCGTCGTAGACATCGTCGAGGATGACAACGCGGGAGCACGCCGAGCACTTTTGGCCGGAGAACCCGAACGCGGAGTAGCGGACGCCGAGCACGGCCTCGTCCAGGTCGGCGGAGCTGTCGATGATCACCGCGTTCTTCCCGCCCATCTCGCAGATGACCTGTTTCACATGCGGCTGGGTCTCGGGGGTGACGCCCGCCGCCTGAATAATGTCGAGCCCGACGGCCTTGGAGCCGGTGAACGCGACGAGCGCGATGCGTGGGTCGCGGACGAGCGCCGCGCCGACCGTTTCACCGGGGGCCGGGAGGAAGTGCAGGACGTCTTTGGGGACGCCCGCCTGCCAGAAGATCTCGGCCATGACTTTCGCGATGCCGGGGGTTTGCTCGGCGGGCTTGACGATGGCGGTGTTGCCGGTGACGAGCGCCGCGGCGGTCATGCCCGTGCAAATCGCGAGCGGGAAGTTCCACGGGCTGATGACGACCGCGACGCCGCGCGGCTCGTAGTGGACGCGGTTGTCCTCGCCTAGAAAATCGCCGAGGCGTTTCGGGGCGGCCATCCCGGGCGCAAGGCGGGCGTAGTAGTCGCAGAAGTCGATCGCCTCGCAGACGTCGGCGTCCGCCTCTTTCCAGGGCTTGCCGGCCTCCTTGATGATGATGCCCGACAACTCGTCGCGCCTTTCGCGCATCAGGTCGGCGGCCTTGATAAGCATGTTCGCCCGGTCCTTCGCGTCGCGGTCGCGCCACTTGGGGAACGCGGCGAGCGCGCTGCCCACCATGTCGCTGGCCTGCTCGACGCTGCCGTCGTTGGCGACCTGCGGGACCTGCGCCTTCTCAATCGCCGCCGCAAACGCGTCACGCTGCGGCTTCTCCGAAAAGTCACGGAACGGCTCGGTGAAGAAGCCCGACCCGTCGCCGACGCCCTCGACGCCTGGGATCAGTTCCAGCTCGTATGCCTCGTCCTCTGCCCCTTGGCCCCTCGGCCCCTCGGCCCCTTCCGCCCGGTGCGGGCTGGCGAGCAGTTCCTCGGCCGAGGTGTTCTTGTCAAACCCCTTCATCAGCCACGATTCGTTGGACGTGTTTTCGAGCAGGCGTCGGACGAGGTACGCCATGCCGGGGATCATCTCGCCGACGGGGATGTACTCGCGCAGCCGGAGGTTTTTCGTCAGCGCGGCCTGTTTTGGCCCGTTGCCCATGCCGTAGAGCATCTGGAGCTCGAGCGCGCTGTGCGGGAGGTTGTGCTTGTCCAGTTCGTGCAGCACCGACGCGATGGATCGGAGGTTGTGCGACCCGAGCGCGAGCTTGACGCCGCCCTCGCCCTTGGTGCGCGGGGTGTGTTCGACAAAGCGCGCGGCCATGCGCTCGAAGCAGGCGTCGCTGTCGGCCTTGGTCGTCCACACGGGGATGGGCCAGCCGTGCTCCTGGGCCCCGATGACTTCCGCATCCCAGTACGCGCCTTTGACGAGGCGGACGGTGACCTCCCGGCCGGTCTTCTTCGCCCAGTCGATGACGCGCTGCGCATCGTTGTCGCCGGACTTGAGGTACGCCTGCATCGCGAGGCCCGCCTCGAAGTCGATATTCTCGCAGCAGCGCATGAACAGCGCGAGGTTCAGTTCTTTGAGTTCGCTCTGCTCGACATCGAAGTTGATCAGCACGCCCCGCCGGCCCGCCTCTTCGAGCAGCGGCTTGAGCGACTCGTAGCAACGGTCCACGGAGCCGGCGAAGTCCAGCGGCTCGAACTTCGCGACGAGGGAGGAGACTTTGATGGAGACGTTCGCGCGGGGGATCGGGCCCAGGTGGTCGGTCTCGAGCTGCGGGTTGGCGTCCCACGACTTCACTTCTTCGGCGACGCCGGTGATGAGGTCCATGTAGCGTTCGCGGTACACGGCCGCCTCGGCTTCGCTGACACACGCCTCGCCGAGCAGGTCGACGGAGAAGGCGATGTCCTGTTTCCATCGCTTGCGGAGGTCGGGGATGGCGGTCGCGGCGTCTTCGCCGGCGATGAACTTCTCGCCCATGCCGGTGATCTGCGAGGCCATGGTCTTGGCGAGCGTGCCCTTCATGATGCCGCCGGCCTTGAGGCCCAAGCCGAGCCCGGGAGGGAGCACGGGGTCGGGCATGCCCGGGGCGGGCGGGTTGCTCAGGTACTCGATCAGGTGCTGGTGGACCTGCTCGGGCGTACCGAGGCGGGGGAACACGTCGACGAATCGGAAGAGCTGGACCTTGAAGGCCTCGTCCTGCATCGCCCAGTCGGCGAGCTTGTCCTTGACGCCCTTGGCATCCGGGTGCCTGCGCGCGACGTCGAGGAGCTGGCTGCCGATGCCGAAGATCGCGGGGTCCTGACCCGCCCCTTCGCGGCGTTGAGGGGTGGCCTGGGCCGGCGTTTGGGTTTCTGCGGCGGGTTTGGTTTTCTTGAAGAAGGCCATCGCTGTCTCGCGGAGAGGTTAGGGAGTGGTCAGTTTACTAAACTTCTTTAGTATTTGGAACCCTAAACTTGTTGTGGTATGCTAAAAAGATGCCCGTACAGGACCCCCAGGACATCGTGGACGCCGCCGAGGACGCCGCCAGCCGGGTGGGCCAGCGGCTCTTGAACGCCCGCAAGGAGCGTGGGCTGACGCTGGAGGCGCTCGCCCGGGCGTCGGGCGTGAGCAAGGGCACGCTCTCGCAGATCGAGCAGAACAAGGCCAACCCATCGGTGACGGTGCTCTACCGCGTGGCGATGGCGTTATCGCTTCCGATCAGCGAATTGGTCGAGGACCCATACAAGGCGACGCACTTCGAGGTCGTCCCGGCGGGTGAGTCGGACCGCAAGTTCTTTACGAATCAGAAGTGCAACGGGCACCTGCTCAACCCGCCGTGGATGGATAAGGACCTGGAGTTCTACGAGATGAACTTCCCGGCAGGCGGCTGCTTAGAGAGCCAGCCCCACCACCCGCACACGCGAGAGATGCTGACGGTGACGGCGGGCCGCGTCCGGGTCACCGCGGGCGACCGCAGCGCCGACCTCAAGCCCGGCGACACGGCCCACTACTCGGCGGACGTCCCCCACAAGATCGAGAACACCGGGCGAGGCAAGGCGACGATCATGCTGGTGGTGCGCTACCGGACGGAGGGGTAGGGGCGGGGGTTAGTGCGGGGAGCACCAGACGCTTCGCAGACTCAGCGTAGGCGTTGGTTACGGTGTTAGTGCTGGTGTTGTATCGCAAAGTTGTTTTGAAAGAGCGGTCCCACGCCGACGCTGAGGAGTCTGCGACGAAGCGTCTGGCCCCCCCTTGGATCCTCTGATATCGTGATGGCATGCCATCTCCGGGCAAGCGCTGGTACCACATCATCTTCAACACACGCAGTAGCTGGCTCCCCGGCGACCCGCGCGGATTCCGATCGCGCAACCATCGCAAACACAGCAGCGGCGACTACAAGCACCCGCCACCCGACGGGCAGCACGCCGGGTTGCATCGATTGATTCGTGGGAAGGCGCAGCCAATGGTTACGCTGCCGGCCGATTTGTTTGAGCCCATCGGCCGGACGGTTGTTCTTAAGTCACAATCACAAGGCCACGGCTTACTCGCCCTCGCGGTGGATCGACATCATGTGCATGTGCTGGCCGAACTTCCCGACAGCCGAAAGCAGGTCAAGACAATCGTGGGATCGTGGAAACAGCGTGCGTCCCATGCCGTGCGAGATCGGCTGCCCGGTGAAATCTGGTCCAAGAGCTGCGACCCTTTATTGATCAAAGACATCGAACACCACCAACAGGTCTATCGCTACATCATGGGGCATGCGCAACAGGGGGCTTGGGTTTGGTCGTTTCGAGATCGAGTTTAGACGGCTGATCTAGAGAACAACTTCACCTGCTGTACCAGACGCTTCGTCGCGGACTCCTCAGCGTCGGCGTGTGCCTGTGCGTGTGGAAGCGGCAGCGTGTGCCGCAGCGTCGGGCGTCGGCATCGCGGAGCATCAAAACCCTTCCGGCATCCAGCCGGGCAGCGACTCGACCTGCGCTTCGATCTCGGCGCTGATGGGCAGCTTCCACAGGTCGCGCATAAACGGCACGAGGTTGTGGCCCGTCGCCTGGCTCAATCGCAGCGCCATCTGGTCGCGCTCGGCTTGCTCGTTGGCGGGCAGGCGCGACGGGTCTTCGTCCTGGTCGGTGCTGTAACTGGTCAGCGTCTCGCGGATCGGGTCCCAGCCAAACGCGTCACGCACCTGCAAGAACATCGCGAGCTTATGCCCGACACCGACCTCCTGGTAACCGCCCTGCTCGATCCCCTGACGCGCACGCTCGGCGACGCCTTCGGCC
>JBITAC010000065.1:0-21137 GCA_044439905.1 Phycisphaerales bacterium JB063
CGGCATATTCACTTCCTGACGCTCCAGCAGCCCTTACGGACCACCTTCAACGCCGACAGGAACGCTCTCCTACCGCTCTTTCGAGCCCGCAGCTTCGGTTTACCGCTTATTCCCGATCATTATCGGCGCCGAACTCCTCGACCAGTGAGCTGTTACGCACTCTTTAAATGGTGGCTGCTTCTAAGCCAACATCCTGGCTGTCACGGCAATCGCACTTCCTTAAGAACTTAGATGTAATTAGGGACCTTAGCTGGCGGTCTGGGTTGTTTCCCTCTCGACCATGAAGATTATCCCCCACGGTCTGACTCCCACGACAGAGCCCTATGGTATTCGGAGTTTGGCTGGGGTGGGTAGGCTGGTGCCCCCCAGTCCCAATCAGTAGCTCTACCCCCGTAGGGTGTAACGTGAGGCTAGCCCAAAAACTATTTCGAGGAGAACGAGATATCTCCGAGTATGATTAGACTTTGACTCCTCCCCACAGCTCATCCCAAAACTTTTCAACGTTTACGGGTTCGGTCCTCCAGGACGTGTTACCGTCCCTTCAACCTGGCCATGGGTAGATCACTCGGTTTCGCGTCTAATCCCTGCGACTGGATCGCCCATTTAAGACTCGCTTTCGCTTCGCCTACGCGGGGGTACCGCTTAAGCTTGCCACAGAAATTAACTCACCGGCTCATTATGCAAAAGGCACGCCGTCACCGATCCGAAGATCGGCTCCGACCGCTTGTAAGCGCACGGTTTCAGGTACTTTTCACATCCCTTATCGGGATACTTTTCACCATTCAGTCGCCCTACTGGTCAACTATCGGTCATCGAGGAGTATTTAGCCTTGGGGGGTGGGCCCCCCATATTCAAGCCGAGTTTCACGAGCTCGACCCTACTCTAGGGCTACCTCACTATGCCGCTACAGGACTGTCACCTTCTGTAGTTCGCCTTTCCAGACGATTCACGACACTATGAGTTTGTCCGTTTTCGCTCGCCGCTACTAACGGAATCGCGGTTGCTTTCTTTTCCTCTGGTTACTTAGATGTTTCAGTTCACCAGGTTCGCTTCCATACCCTATACATTCAGGTATGGATGACGACACAAGGTCGCCGGGTTTCCCCATTCAGAAATCCACAGATCAAAGCTTGTTTGCCAGCTCCCTGTGGCTTATCGCAGGCTACAACGTCTTTCATCGCCTCTCGATGCCAAGGCATCCACCGTGCGCTCTTAGTAGCTTCATCACCCCGACCTGCAACCGGCAAAGCCGGCTGTTGATCGAGACACGTGTCGGGACGATTACCCGACAACCCCATTGCATCCGATGTTTGCGGCATCGGACCAGACGCTTCGCCGCGAACGGCTCAGCGTCGGCGTATTTTCACACCCTGTTCTCACAGGGCGATGGACACGCCAGGGGCAAGCACCTCAGAACGCTTGCACTCGGTGTCACTGCTATTCAGCAACACCAAAGACACCTATCCACTTGTCAAGGATCTGGCCTCGCTTGCCTTCACGCCGAGGCGTTCGTGCGGTGAGGCCCCGCTTAGCTGCGGGCCGGGGTGCTCGATTCGGAGCAGCCCGGCTCGTAGCGGGCGGAGGAGTGTAGCGACTTTTTTTGGAGTGTCAACTCCCTGGGTCGCGGCCTCTCGGGCGAGGGCCGTGGTCGGCCCTCAGGTCGTCGTCAGGATGCGGTTCGTGGTAGCCAGAGCCGGTTCCTTTGTTCCCCGCCTGCGGTCAGGCGAGAAGGAAAAGTGTATCGAGATGAACGGCGTTGTCAAGCGTGGGGGCTCAATGTGGAAAAGGTTTTTTCGTGCCCTCGGCTGCCCGGGGTCGCGCCCCCCCCGCTTTCGACCTCGCAAGATTCACCAAGCCATGTCAAAAATAAGGGGTAAACCCGATTGTGCCGTCTGTAAGGCCCGGTAAGGTGCGGTAGTATCCACTCATAGGCCGTCTTTTGTTGTGTCGGCCTGCCCTTTCCACTTATCACATCTGGAGGTGATATGTCCCAGCCCCCCGTCTCGACCGTTGCTTTGTTGCCCTCCCCTTCCCGCCGTGGCCTGCTTGAAACGCTGGAGCCGCGGCTTCTTTTTTCGGCGACGCTGCTTGTGGATGCGGGGCCTGATGCCTCGGCCGACGAGGGGCAGTCGGTGGATTTTGCGGGGATGTTTGATGACCAGGGCGGCGGCACCCCCGGTTCGTTTGATCTGCTGGCGCTGACGAGCAACGCGGTGAGCGAGCAACGGCTGCGGATTGATGGCGAGCGTGCGGTGTGGGACGACGGTGTGGATGTGTACCTGTTTGACGGCACGACGCCGGGCGGCGTGCCCAACGTCATCAACCTTTCCGCCAGCGTCGCGGGCAACGCGATCGACGGGCAGATCGACGGCGACCGGGTTGCGTTTGTCGCGTCGGGCAGCGGCGGCCCGGGCGGCGTGTTTGTCTATGAGATCTCGACCGGCACGCTGACACAGATCAGCTCGAACCAGACTGCGCAGGACATCCAGATCGAGGGCGACCTGGTGGTGTGGGAGCAGGCGAACGGCGCGTTCAGCACGATCCTGCAGTACGACCTGAGCAACCCCCCGCCGTTCGCGGGCTTTGTGGCGGCGCCCGGTTCGGGCCCGGGCACGGTGGGCGACATGACCGACCCGGTGCTTGAGAACGGCGTGGTGTACTGGCTTGCGGCGGGGACGGGCGGGTACCGCGACGTGTTTGCGAAGAACCTGAGCACGGGCATCATCTACAACGTGTCGGAGACGGCGACGCAGCATGACCAGGGGATCCGGGCGAGCGGCGGGATCGTGACGTGGAACACGGTGCAGCAGGGCGCTTCGTTCCCGGATGTGTACGTGTTTGACGGGCGTGGCTTTGACGGGACGGGCGCGAAGCCGACGGCGGTGCAGCTTGATGCGGCGGGCCTGTTCGATATCAACGCGCGGGTCTCGGACACGAACGTGGTGTGGGCGTCGGTGGGCGCGGGTGTGCGTGAGATCTACCACTACAGCGTCGCGACGGGGGTCATGACGAACCTGAGCAACACCGCCTCGGTCCTCGAAGGTAACCCCGACATCTCGGGCACCAACGTCGCCTGGCAGGGCAACAACGGCACGGCCGAGGTGATCTACCACTACGACCTGGGCAGTGGCACGCTCAACGAGGTCGGCCCGGCGACACAGGCGTCTTTGCCCGCGGTTTCCGGCAATAACATCGTGTATTTCGATGCGACCAGCACGGGCCCGAGCGGGACCAACGAGGTGGTTTTCGCGCGGGGCGCGGGCTCGGCCGCGACGTACACGATTGACTGGGACTTCGGGGATGGCACGGTGCTCAGCGGGGCCACGCTCAACGAGTCGCATACTTATGCCGACAACGGCAGCTACACCGTCGCGTTGACGGTGACCGCGAGCGACGGGCGTGTGACGACCGACACGCTGACGGTCAATGTCGCGAACGTCGACCCGACGCTGGGCGCGGTGGTACTCGACCAGGCGGTGATTGATGAAGGCGGCAGCGTGACCGTCAGCGGCAGCTTCGCGGACGCGGGCTCGGCGGATACGCACAGCGTGGTGATCGACTGGGGCGACGGCACGACGAGCGCCGCGGCGGTGGATCAGGTCGCGGGGACATACAGCGCGACGCATGTGTATGTCGACGATTCGCCGACGGGTACGCCCAGCGACACGAGCACGATCACCGTGTCGGTGCTGGATGACGACGCGGGCAGCGCGTCGGGCGGCTCGAGCGTGACGGTCAACAACGTTGGCCCGGGCGTGTCGGGTGTGACGCTGAGCGCGTCGAGTGTCGACGAGGGCGGCAGCGTGACCTTGTCGGGCAACATCGATGACGCGGGCGTGGCGGATACGCATGGTGTGGTGATCGACTGGGGCGATGGCACGACGAGCGTCGCGGTGGTGGATCAGGTCGCGGGGACGTTTACCGCGGACCACACCTTTGCCGACGACTCCCCGACGGGGACCGCCAGCGACCTGTCGACCATCACGATCACGGTGACGGACGACGACACGGGCGTGGGCGATGCGGTGACGGGCGTGACGGTGAACAACCTCGCGCCGGTGGTCAGCGCGATCGTCGGCCCCAGCGAGGCGGTGCGTGGTCAGTCGCTGACGTACACGGGCTCGTTCACGGACGCGGGCGTGAACGATACGCACACGGTAGTGTTCGAGGTGCGCGACGCGTCGAACAACGTGGTGGCGACGAGCGCGACGGGCGAGGTGACGTTTACGCCGACGACGCTGGGGACGCACACGGTGACGATGACGGTGACCGACGACGACACCGGCGTGGGCAGCAGCAGCACGTCAACGTCGGTGGCGAGCTTCACGGTGGTGGCCGACCCGGTGAACCCGGGCCAGACCGCGCTGCTGATCGGCGGGGGCGAGGGCGGCGACAACATTGATGTGCGCGGCGGCGGCTCGGGGCTGCGGGTGAGTGTGCTTGACCTGGTGAATGGCACGTCGGAGACGGCGACGGGGCTGTCGGCCGACCGCATCATCATCTACGGCAACGGCGGTGACGACATCATCAAGGTCAACGCCTCGGCGGGGACGACCCCGGCGGAACTCTTTGGCGGTGACGGCAATGACCTGCTCCGCGGCGGGCGGGGTGACGACATCCTCGTCGGCGGGGCCGGCGTCGACCTGATCTCCGGCGGGCAGGGTCGCGACCTGACCATCGGCGGCGAGGGCAACGACATCGTGCTGGGCGACCAGCAGGACGACATCCTGATCGGCGGCAGCTATGCGTATGAGGACGACCTCTCCGCGTTGCGGGCGATCATGGCGGAGTGGACCCGGACGGACCTGGGCTACAACGCTCGGGTCGCGAACCTAACCAATGGCACGGGGCTCAACGGGTCGACGGTGCTCAACGCTTCGACGATTCTGGATGACGACCGGATGGACCTGCTGCTCGGGCTCGCCGGCCGGGACTGGTTCCTGGCCAACGATAGCCAGGACCTGACCGACGAGCGGCGCAACGAGATGCTGACCGATGCCCAGAACGACTTCCTGGATATCGATGATGTGTAGGGCCAGGGCTGATTGATGCTTCCCCCTCCCGGCGGGCCTGCTTCGGCAGGCCCGCTGTTTTTTGTGGTTTTTCGGCCGTCGCCTGCGGGGGTGGAGTGGGGTACAATCCCGCTTCGCCGCGGCCTGCCGAGCGGATCGGCACGGCTCGTGCCCGCTGATGTGGGTTGCCCCGGTGGGGTGCCAGAGCGGACGAATGGAACGGTTTTGAAAACCGTCGTGCCTTTACGGGTACCGTGGGTTCGAATCCCACCCCCACCGCTTTTTCGTTTTGAACGTGAAGGAAAGACTGATGCGAATGATGACGAAGGCCTGTGCGATGGTTCCCGCGCTGCTGGTGATGCTGCTGCTGAGCGGCCCGGCGGTGGCGGATGAGTCGCTGTTGGGGACGTGGGAGCTGGTGCAGATCGGCGAGAACGAGCCGGAAGACGGGCAGCGGGTGGCGTATGCGTTCGACGAAGCCACGGTGCGTGTGACAATCGAGGCGGCGGGCGAGACGACGTCGTGGGAGTTGGCGTACAGCGTTTCGGAGGGCAAGCTGACGCTTGAGCCGGGCCCGGGGCTGGGCGATCCGTCGCCGATCACGTTCAGCTATACGGTTGAAGGCGAGGCGTTGACGCTTCGCCTTGAGTCGGACGCGATCGCGGAACAGCCGGCGATCAAGTTCGCCCGCGTCGCGGCGGAATGATCGCTGATCAGTCGCGCAATTGGAGATACTGATTTCGAGGCCGAGCCGGACCTGGCTCGGCCTTTTTACGTGGTGATTTGAGGCGAAAAATGCTTGTTTTCAGGCGAAAAACGGCGGTTTACACGATCCTCTGAATCCTAACACATTGCTCACCGTTCGCTAACAGACCGGTTTTATCATCCCCGCAACACCCGGCGGACGCAGCTATGTGGTTGTGTCCCGCCCCTTCTAATGGAGACCTTGTTGTGGATTGTAAAACGAAATTTGCGGCGTTCGGAATGGCAGCGGTCGCGACGCTCGGGCTGATGGGCTGCGGCGGCGGCGACACGCCCTCGGGGCTGACCGGCGACCTGGACATCGACGGCTCGTCGACCGTGTTCCCGATCACGGAAGCGGTGGCGGAAGACTTCCGCGGGCCCAACCCGGACATGCGTGTGACGGTCGGTGTGTCGGGCACGGGCGGCGGCTTCAAGCGCTTCGCAGCCGGCGAGACGGACATCTCCGACGCGTCGCGTCCGATCAAGCAGGCCGAGATCGACGCGTGTGCAGAGAACGATGTTGAGTTCATCGAGATCCCCGTGGCGTACGACGGCCTGTCGATCGTCGTGAACCCCGCCAACGACTGGGCGCAGGACCTGACGGTCGAAGACCTCAAGGCCATCTTCCTCGAGGGCTCGACTGTGCAGACCTGGCAGGATGTGAACCCCGCCTGGCCCGCGACGCCGATCAAGCTGTTCATCCCCGGCACCGACTCGGGTACCTTCGACTACTTCAAGGAAGTTGTCGCGGGTAAAGAGGGCTCGATCCGCAGCGACGTCACCGCTTCGGAAGACGACAACGTCCTGGTCAACGGCATCGCCGGCGACGAAGGCGCAATCGGCTTCTTCGGCTGTGCGTACTACTTCGAAAACACCGACAAGCTGCGTGCGGTCAACATCAACGGCGTCGGCCCCACGGCTGAGACCATCGAAAACGGCAGCTACGCCCCCTTCAGCCGCCCGCTCTTCATCTACGTCAGCAAGGCCTCCGCGGAAGAAGCACACGTCCAGGCGTTCGTGAACTTCTACCTCGACAAGGGCCCCGCACTGGCCGAGGAAGTCGGCTACGTCCAGCTCCCCGCCGCGATCCAGACCGCGATCCGCGAACGCTGGGAAGCACGCACCACCGGCACGCTCTTCCTCGACGCGAACGGTGAAAAGGTCACCGGCCCGCTGACCAGCATCTACGGCAACTAAACCTCCCCGCGAGGTCAAACACACCCGCCGGACCGGTCTAACGATCGGCCCGGCGATTCCCAACCCCACCCCCCACGCGAACGCGACGCCATGACCCAGCTCCAAGCCGCAAGCCGACTCCTGGCCCCCGAGCGACGCCGAAGCGTCGCCCAGCGCGACCTCCGCGAGCTGCTCATCCGCATCGCGCTGACCGCCTGCGGGGTCTTCACCATCATCTGTACCGTCCTCATCATCTACGTCCTGGTCAGCAACGGCCTGACGTTCTTCGGCGTCGCACACGTCTCGCCCTGGCAGTTCTTCACCGGCACCGAGTGGGCCCCCCTGCTCGCCCACCCGCCCAAGTTCGGCGTGCTCCCGCTGATCATGGGCACCATGCTCGTCGCCGTCATCGCCATGTGTGTCGCCCTGCCCCTGGGCCTGCTCGCCGCCGTCTGGATGAGCGAGTACGCCTCGCCCCGCGCCCGCGCGATCGTCAAGCCCACCCTCGAGCTCCTCGCCGGCATCCCCACCGTCGTGCTCGGCTTCTTCGCCCTCATGGTCATCACCCCCTTCCTCCAGACCACCTTCAACTGGACCGGCTTCATCAAGTTCGACGCGTTCAGCGCGATGTCCGCCGGACTCGCCGTCGGCTTCCTCTGCCTGCCCACCGTCTGCTCCCTGTGCGAAGACGCGCTACGCATGGTGCCCGACTCGCTCCGGCAAGGTGCGCTGGGCCTGGGCGCCAGCCGATTCGAAACCGCCGTCCGCGTGCTCATCCCCGCCGCCCTCTCGGGCATCGTCTCCGCCTTCCTCCTCGCCATGGCAAGGGCCGTGGGCGAGACCATGATCGTCGCCATCGCCGCAGGCTCCATGGCCGTCTTCACCGCCGACCCCTCCAGCCAGGTCCAGACCATCACCGGCCACATGGTCTCCATGTTCCTGGGCGACGTCAGCAACTTCGGCGTCGAGTACTACTCCAGCTACGCCGTCGGCGCCGTCCTCTTCTTCCTCACCCTCTCGATGACCTTCGCCGGCCACATCGTCCGCAAAAAATATCGACAGGCCTACGAATGAACACCCCCGCATCCTCCCTCAAAAACGCGCCCCGGCGCTCCAAGACCGCACGCCTGCGCACCGAGCAGACCTTCAAGGTCGTCTGCCTCGTCGCGCTGGTGGTCACCTTCAGCGTGCTCGTCACCCTGCTCGCCTCCGTCGCCTTTGCCGGGTTCAAGTACCTCGACGTCGGGTTCCTCACCGGCCTGCCCTCGCGACGCCCCGCCAACGCCGGCATCATGCCCGCGCTCATGGGCACACTCTGGGCGTGCCTCATCTGCGCACTCACCGCCATCCCCGTCGGGGTCGCCACCGCCATCCTCCTCGAAGAGTACCGGCCCAAGAGCAAGCTCGGCCGCTGGCTCATCGATATCGTCCAGCTCAACATCACCAACCTCGCCGGCGTCCCCTCGATCGTCTACGGCGTCCTCGGGCTCACCGTCTTCGTCTACCTCTTCCAGACCGCCGCGGACTCGGCCGTGTCCGAGCCCTGGTCCATCGGCTCGCCCAACAGCTGGTTCTACCTCCAGCTCCCCATGGGCCGAAGCGTCTTGGCCGGCGGACTCACCCTCGCGCTGGTCATCGTCCCCGTCATCATCACCGCCGCCTCCGAGGCCATCCGCGCCGTCCCCTCCTCGCTCAAGCAGGCCTCCCTCGCTCTGGGTGCCACCCGCTGGCAGACCATCCGCCGCGTCGTCCTGCCCAAGGCCCTGCCCGGCATCGCGACCGGCTCCATCCTCGCCATGAGCCGGGCCATCGGCGAGGCCGCGCCCGTCCTCATGATCTCCGGCGCCGTCTTCCTCACCTTCGCGCCACGCAACCTCATGGACAAGTTCACGGTCATGCCCCTGCAGATCTACAACTGGGTCGGCAAGCCCCAGGAAGAGTTCCACCAGGTCGCCGCCACCGGCATCGTCGTCCTGCTTGCCGTCCTCCTGCTCTTCAACGGCGTCGCGGTCTTTATCCGGCAACGCTCGCAACGCATGGGCTAAGCACCCGAACCGATCGGCCGACTCGCACCGCCAGACCCAAGGAACGCACGATGTCACTCATCACCCACGACCGAGGAATCGATATGACCACCGCCGACCCCCATCTTTCTGGCGAGACCCTCCGTCGCCCCGCCCCGCAGCAAGACCCCGTCGCCGTCGAGCCCATGATCCGCATCAAGGGCTTTGACTGCTACTACGGCTCGAGCCAGGCCATCTTCAACCAGAACATGGACATCAAGGAAAACCAGGTCACCGCGCTCATCGGGCCCAGCGGCTGCGGCAAGAGCACCCTGCTCCGCTGGATCAACCGCATGAACGACGAGATCCCCGTCGCCCGCGCCGAGGGCAGCATCGCCATCGACGGCCAGGAAATCCTGGGCAAAGGGGTCGACCTCGTCGAGCTCCGCCTCAAGGTCGGCATGGTCTTCCAGAAGCCCAACCCCTTCCCCAAGTCGATCTACGACAACGTCGCCTTCGGCCCACGCCTGCACTACAAACTCCCCAAGGCCGACATCGACAACATCGTCGAGCGCTCGCTGATCCACGCCGGCCTGTGGGACGAAGTCAAAGACCGCCTCAAGGAGTCCGCGCTCGGGCTCTCGGGCGGCCAGCAGCAACGGCTGTGCATCGCACGCACCATGGCCGTCGAGCCCACCGTTATCCTCATGGACGAGCCCTGCTCCGCGCTGGACCCCAAGTCCACCGCACGCATCGAAGAGCTCGTCGACGAACTCCGCGGCGAGTACACCATCCTCATGGTCACCCACAACATGCACCAGGCCGCACGCGTCTCCGACGAAACCGCCTTCATGTTCCAGGGCCAGCTCATCGAGTTCGGACGCACCGAGCAGGTCTTCCAGAACCCCAAAGAAAAGCAGACCGAAGACTACATCTGCGGCCGATTCGGCTAAGGCAGCCGCCCCCCTACCAAGACCCCACGAACCGCTTGCGGCCTGGCGACGACGCTAAGCCGCAAGCGGCTTTTTTGCGCGTGGCCTGCCCCTGCATCAGCGCATCATCACAGCCACTTCAGCGCACGCAGGATGATGATCTCGATGATCGATAACACGACCAGCGCCACGCAGACCGCCGCAAAGGCCCAGGGGCTGTCGACGCCCGGCATCCCGCCGACGTTGATCCCCAGCAGCCCGGTCAGCAGCCCCAGGGGCAGGAAGATCGTCGCGACCATGGAGAGCATGTAGAGCGTGCGGTTGCTGTGCTCGGCCAAGCGCGACCCGAGTTCCTCCTGAATGACCACCGCGCGGTCACGGATCAGGTCCAGGTCCTCGACGTAGCGTGTGACGAGGTCGGCGACGTCACGCAGCCGGGCCCGGTCGCTCGCGTCCAGCCAACTCAGCTCCACGCCCCGTAAGGCCGAGAGCGCATCGCGCTGGGGCGAGAGGAATCGGCGGATCTTGATCGCCTTTCGCCGGGTGTTCGAGATGCGTGAACGCAGCGCGTACGTCTCGTGGGTCAGGACCTCTTCCTCGAGCGCGTCGGTCTCGTCGTCCAGCTCGTTCACCACGGCCCCGACCCGCCCCACCAGCCGCTGGGCCAGCGCGATCAGCATGCCGGGCGCGTCGTTGGGGCCTTTGCCCTGCGTCAGCTGCTCGTGGACATCCTCGACCGCCAGCAGCTTGTCCCGGCGGAGCGTGATGACCCGGTTGTGCTCGACCCACATGCGGAGCGAGACCATGTCCTCAGGGTCCGCGCCGGGATTGAGATTAACGCCCCGCAGGTTGATCTGCAGCCCATCGCCGACGACGTGGCTGCGCGGCCGAGATTCCTGAACGACCAGCGCGTCGGCCGTGTCCGCATCCAGCCCGCTGCTGTCCTTGAGCCAGGCCTTCACCCGGTCTTGCGTGCAGTCGAGGTGGACCCACACCAGCGCATCGTCGTGCCAGTGCGATTCCACGCCCGGCCAGTCGAGCTCGGCCGCGCCGCCCCGGCCGTCCAACATCATCGCGAAGATCAGTCCGTCGCCTGTCGTTGCCATCGCATACTCCATCGCCCCGCGTTCTACATCGTCCACCCCGCCGCCCCGGGGCCACGATTAGGACGCGTCGTCACCCGACGCCTCGGGCTGGGACTTGGGCTCGATCGGCCCGGGGCTGAAACCAAACGGGATCGACGACGACCGCAGGTGGATGTCCTGCTGCGGGAACGGGATCTCGATACCGGCCTCGCCCAGCGCCTTCTCGATCGCCATGTGCAGCTCGTGCTTGACGGGCATCCGCTGGGTGAGGTCCTTGACAAAAACGCGGACCTCGAAGTCCAGCGAGCTGGCGCCGAAGCCGACGAAGAACACGGTCGACGCCGGCTTCTCAAGGACGAGCGGGTTGTCCTTGACGGCCTTGGTCATGATCTGGTGGGCGAGCACGGTATCCGACCCGTACGCGATGCCGACAGGGATGACCAGGCGGGTGATCGGGTCGGTGAGGGTCCAGTTGATGACGTTGGCGGTGATAAAGCTCTTGTTGGGGACCAGGATCTCGCGGTTGTCCCAGTCGACGATGGTGGTGGCGCGGATCTGGATGCGAGCGATGGTGCCCGAGAGGTCGCTGACCGTGACGGCGTCGCCGACGCGGATGGGTCTTTCGAAGAGGATGATGATGCCCGAAACAAAGTTCGCGACGATTTCCTGGAGGCCAAAGCCCAGGCCGACCCCCAGCGCCGCGACGATGAACTGGACCTTGCCCCAGCCGATGCCGATCTTGTCGAAGGCGATGAGCAGGCCGATGGCGATGATGAGATAGCGTGAGATGGCGGTGACGGCGTAGCGTGTGCCCGCGTCGATGGAGAGCCGCTGCAGCGCGGTGATCTCGAGCACGCCCGGGAGGTTGCGTGCGGCCACGGCGGTCAGCATCGTGACCACCATCGCAAGGATCAGGCCCCAGAGCGTGATCGACGTGACCTCCTCGCCCTCGGCGGTCTGCACGGTGCTGCTCCAGACCGCGACCTCGTCGAGCACGCCCAGCGCGGGGATCAGGTCACGCCAGATCAGGTAGAACAGGAAGAAGAAACACGCCGCGACGACCGCGCGAAGCAGCGAGCGGGTCTGGGTGCTGACCGAGGACAGGTCGATCTCGGGCGTCTCGGTCACGACCGGCATCGGGTCCACCGGGTTCGCGGCGGCGGCGGCGGCGGCCTCGTTCGCGGCGATCTGCTTGGCCCGCTGCTCGCGTGCCCGCGCGACCGCCAGCCGGCGGTGCGCAACGACCAGCCAGCGCATCGCCATGCTGTAGGTGATCAGCCCGACCAGCAGGACCCAGGCGCTGGTGAAAAGCTGGCTCTGGATCTTCAGCGCGGTCTCGTAGTAGCCCACCGCCGCGACGATACCCAGCAGGATCGGCGCGGCCGAGAGCAACGGGAACCACAGCAGCCGCGTCCGCCAGGCGAAGCCCTGCCGCTTGAGCGACGCCGCGACCGTGCCGCGTTTGGGGTGGAGGACAAAGAAGAGGAAGACGGACATCGCGATCGAGGCCGTGAGAAACAGCAGCCGGCCCAGGCCGTTCTGGTGGTAGATATCGCCCGAGAGTTCGGTCATCGAAACGATGATCGAGGCGGGGAAGAGCGCAAGGATCAGCCAGCGCAGGTTGCTCGCGAGCACCACGCGTGAGCGATCGGACCAGCGGAAGTGCACCTCGATCAGGCCGTTGGCCTTGCACATCACCTGGAAGGTCCGCAGCAGGAACAGGAGGATGCCGGTGTTGAGCAGGCCCCCGCCCAGCGCGGTGACAAACAGCCCGGCCGAGGACGAGAACAGCAGGTACCCGGCCCAGCACATGAGCAGCGAGACTGGCAGCGCCAGCAGCAGCGTCACCGACAGCGCCCACAGCGTGAGCCAGAAGTTGTCGCCCCAGACCTGGCCGACCTTCTCCGCGATCTGCTCGAGCCGAGCGATCAGCCGGCGACGCAGGACGAGCATGCCCACCGACAGCAGCACGACAAAGACCGTGGGCACCGACGTCTGCCCGGCACGCTTGACCAGCGTCTGCCAGGCCAGGGCCCAGCTGTCCGCATCGATCAGCCAGCGGACCCCCGCCTCGATCCGCCCGGGCCAGAGCGGCCCGATCGGCGCGGCGCTGGGCAGCCAGAGCAGGCGTTCTTCGAGCGCGTCGGACAGCTCGTTCGCGCCCTCGACCAGCGTACGGTCCGTGGTGTTGAGCCGCTCGAGCCGTTCGATGTACGTGCTGTAGGTCGTCCCCAGCGGCACCAGTACCGCCTGCCGGCTCTCCATGAGCTTGGTCAGTTCCGCGAGCTGGGTCTCGGTCAAGGCCGGGGAATCGGGGTTCTCATCGACCCACTGCGAGACGGCCGTCTGCCGCGCCGTCTCCGGGTCCGACAGCCGACGCAGGCGTTCTTGCACCTGCAGCCGCTGCAACCGGGTATTGATGATCGCCTCGTCCCGCCGGGCAATCCGGCTGCGGATCGTCGCGGTCTCGGGCAGGTGCGACCGGAGCTCACGCAGCAGCTCGGAGAAGTCCTCCCCGACCGCGCCGATCTCCATGATCTGGCTCAAGCTCTCGCGGTTCTCCTCGAAGTCCGACACGCGACGCTCCGCCCGCGTCTGCTCCGCGACCAGGCCCTCGGCCAGGCCGACCGTCTCGTTCAGCGCCTCGCTGAACTGCGTGGTCCGCTCCGCGTACGCCGCGAGCATCGGGTGGCTCCGCGCGAGCTGCGCCGCCTGCTGCTGCGACTGCGCGAGCTGCGCCGCCGCGTCCGCACGCCGACGCGCCGACGTCCGCTCCGCCAGCGCCTGCGTCGCCTCATCCACCTTCGCCAACTGCACCCGCGCCAGCCCGATGCGTGCCGTGTTGATCCGCTTACGCTGGGGCAGACTCGCCAGCTCAAGCTCCAACGCCTGAGCCCGCGCGATCCGCGCCAGCCGGGCCGACGACAACGCCGCCTCCGCCGCTCGGCGGACCGCCGGTGCCGCGTCCTCGGGCAGCGACTCGGGCTCAAGCTCCGCCAGACGCTGCTGCTCCGACGTGATCGACTCACGCAGCGCGACCGACCGCGTCTCCAGCACCCCCGCCTCGGCCTCCAGGTCCGCGATCGAGGTGCGCAGCTGCGTCGCCCGCGCCTGTGCGGCCGCCAACGCCGACTCCAGCTCCGCCATGCTCGGGTCCGCCGGCAGGAACTCGTCGATCACCGACACCCCCACCGCCTTCCACGACTGCCGGCTAAGCTGCGACACCGTCGCGTCCGCCGACGCGATCAACGCCTCCGAACGCTCCGCCGCCTCCCCGCTCGACCGCGCCTCCTCCAGCGATGCCAGCGCCGCCTGGTAACGCGTCCGCGCCTGCTCCTTCTGCGCATCCGTCAGCAGTGTGTCGGCCAGCACCGCGTCAAGCTCCGCCTGCACCTCCGCCGCCGATAACGCCTCCACCACCGCGGGCGGCTCACCACCCTCGGGCTGTGTCACCCCCTCGGGCGGTGCAACCTCTTCCGCGGGCTGAGCCCACACCGCAGGCGCCGCGAGCGCCATCAGCGCCCACACGCACACCGCGAGGGCAACCCCGCACCGCTGTCCTGTCAGTCGTTCAAGCATCAGAGCCGTTCGCCGGGGTGATCGTTTTCGCAGGTCCACACGCCGCCATTCTAGAGCCGCAGCGCGCCCCCAGCGCGGCAGCAATGACGGCCGCGCACATCCCGCATTTCACACCGATCCAGCACGCGCCTATCACGCCTTCGCGGCGACGTCATCCCGGCGAAACGCCAGCCGGGGCGGGGCCGGCTCTTCGCCGCGCGGGCCGCCCTGCTTCGTGCACAGCACCCAGTGCTTATCCGCGATCTCATACAACCGCGCGTCGGGCCCGCCGTAACCGCCCTCGGGGTTCTGCTGGTCGACGTGCGGGGCGCAGGTGTACCCCGCCGGGAAGTCGTCCCCGATGATCGCGCCGTCCATCACCGTCGGCAGCCGATCCACCCGATGCCCCAGCACCGGCATCGACTTGAGCAGCCCCTTGGTGTACGGGTGGATCGGGTTGTTGAAGATGTCGTACACGGTCGCGTACTCGACAATCCGGCCCGAGTACATCACCGCCACGACGTCCGCGTTCTCCGCCACTACGCCCAGGTCGTGCGTGATGAGCATGATCGCCATCTGCTTATCGTGCTGCAGCTTCCGCAACAGCTCCAGGATCTGCGCCTGAATCGTCACGTCCAGCGCCGTCGTCGGCTCGTCCGCCAGCAGGAGCGCCGGCTGACACGCCAACGCCATCGCGATCATCACACGCTGCCGCATCCCGCCCGACAACTGGTGTGGGTACTCCTTGAGCCGGGACGCCGCGTCCGCGATCCCCACATCGTCCAGCGCCTTGGTCGCGATCGCGATCGCGTCGGACTTGCTGACCTTCTGGTGCAGCAGGATCGCCTCAAGGATCTGCTCACCGATCGTGTACACCGGGTTGAGCGACGTCATCGGCTCCTGGAAGATCATGGCGATCTCGTTGCCCCGGACGCTGCGCATCGCGCGGTCGTCATTGAGCAGCAGGTTGCGAGGCGCGTCGGCCGGGTCGTCGGTCCACCAGATCTCCCCGCCATCGGTCCGGCCCGGCGGGTGCGGGATCAACTGCAGCACCGACAACGCCGACACCGATTTGCCCGACCCCGACTCGCCGACGACCGCGAGGGTCTGTGCGGGATAGATCGACATCGACACACGGTCGGCCGCCTGCACGCGCCGCCCGTTGGGCCCGCCGGGGAAACTGACCGAGAGCTGATTGATGTTGAGGACGGGTGTTTCGTCTGGCATGTCGTCATTACTCCGGTCGGCTACTTCACAGCCCGCGGGTCCATCACGTCCCGCAGTGCTTCACCGATCAGGTTGTAGGCAAAAATCGTGAGGAAGATCGCCAACCCGGGATAGGTCGCGAGCCACCACGAGAACGAGCCGCCCTTGCGGGCTTGGTCCAGCATCTGCCCCCAGCTGGGTTCCTCCACCAGGCCGAGCCCGATGAAGCTCAGCGTTGCCTCGGTGCGGATCGCACCGGCAATCCCGAAACTCGCGGCAACGAGTACCGGCGCGACGCCGTTGGGCAGCATGTGCTGGAACAGGATTTTGTGTAAGGGAGCCCCAGTCGCGCGTGCGGCCATCACATAATCCATCTTACGCAGCTTCAAGAACTCCGCGCGGATGAAATAGGCATACCCCACCCACCCCGTAAGCCCGAGCACCACCATCATCAGGTAGAGATTCCTGCCGTAAAAAGCGACGATCATGATGAGCAGCATGATGACCGGGATCGAGGCAAACACTTCGACCAGCCGCAGCCCGATCAGGTCGGCCCAGCTCGCGAAGTAGCCCAACACCCCACCGATGATAATACCCAGCAGGACAGCGATACCGGTCGCAATAAAACCAATCGACAGGGCAATCCGGCAGCCGTGGATCATTCGGCTGCACAAGTCTTCGCCGTACAGCGTCGTGCCCATCAGGTGATATCGCTCCCCCACCTCGATCGCGGCGAGTTCGTCAACTCGCTTCGTCACCGCGGCGTGGATCCGCCTGCTATATGCGGGGCGGTAGCTCGGCTTGTTTTGGTGCGCCTCCCATAGCTGCTCGACCACCGCGCGAGCACCCTCGATCGTATCTGGGATCGCAACGATCGAATCGTCGGCATTGGTAAGTTCGTACGTCCGGACGCCATACTGCGCCTCGGCGAGTGAGATGATTTCGCCGGCGGTATCACGCTCGCTGGGCGTCGCGCCGGGTGCCGTCAGCACGGGGTTAATCGGTGCATCACCCAAGCGGTCGGATGGGGAATAAGGGATCAGCGCAAAGACGGCCGTCTCGACATTAACCGCCGGGTCCGCGAGCTGCTGCCGGTACTGGGAGTAGTCGATGTTGTCGGGCGGCGAAACCTTGTTGACAAGCAGGACCCCCGAAAAGATCAAGGCGACCGCCACCGAACCGGCCAAAAGCGCCGTCCGTCCCGATCGCAGCAGGCCACGAACAGCCAACACCACCAACGCGGCCATCATGATCACTGCCAGGATCGCAAAGCCGACACGCAGTTTCTCTGTCAGGATCAGGCCGTCGTCATCACCTGACATCTCGCGATACTTCTTGAGAAACGAAGCCCACCCCGCCATCGGGACCAAGACTGCGGAGATCATCAGCCAGGACCAGACCCGGTCCTTGAAGCTGATTTGTCGGAAACAAGCAAGCCCCCCCGCGACCAGTGCCGAGAGGATGAGGACAACGTCGACCGGCGTGAGATGCCGGAGCATCGGGCTCGTGAGCGACTCGCCTTCCACCTTCCAGAGGATAGGGTGGCTGTTGGCGATGAACGGGGCGATCACTGCGAGCAGGCCGACCAACAGGACCCAGCCGAGCCCGACCACCGCACCGGGACGGCCAAACAATTGCAGCGTCGCCCGGGCCAGCATGCTCTTGCGCTGGCGGATGTCCGTTCGGCCTTTGGCCTTCGCTTTAGGAGGAGGCGTATCAGACTTACTCATAGCTCACTCTCGGGTCAACGACGGCGTAGAGGATGTCCCGCACGAGCAGGCTGAACAGTGAGAGCACCGAGCCGACCAGGGTCGTCGCCATGACGACGTTGATATCTGCATTCTTGGCGGCCTCAATGGTGAGCTTCCCCATCCCATTGATGGAGAAGATGTACTCGACGACGAAGGAGC
Source organism: Phycisphaerales bacterium JB063 (assembly GCA_044439905.1). Classification (GTDB taxonomy): domain Bacteria; phylum Planctomycetota; class Phycisphaerae; order Phycisphaerales; family Phycisphaeraceae; genus JAHQVV01. Next base: position 17,627 of record JBITAC010000065.1, read on the forward strand.
CGACAAACAGGCCTGGAAGGATCGCTGCGGCCATCGTGATGAGAGGCAACAGGGCGTTACGCAGTACGTGGCGGAAGAGCACATCGTGTTCAGAAACACCTTTAGCACGGGCAGTGCGGACAAAATCGGACGAGATGTTTTCCAACATCGATCCGCGCATCACTTTCGTCAGAAACGCGAACCCCGTGTACGTCAGGCAGAGGATCGGGAGCACAAGGTGCCAAGTCATGTCGAGCAGCCACCCCATCTCCCAGCCCTCGACGCCGTGGGTCGGCAAAAATGGCATATCGTCGGCCTGAATATCGTGGACACCCGACGCAGGGAACCAGCGCAGATTGTCTGCGTTGGCGAGGTAGCTGATCAGCAATGTGCCCGCCCAGATGACGGGCACGGAATATAGCGCGAGCATGATAAAACCCGAACCCACATCGAACGCGCCACCGCGCCGCCGCGCCGCGAACACACCCGACGTCACCGAGACCAGGTAGATGATGGGGATCGTGATGAGGTTCATCAGCAGCGTGATCTTCAGAGCCGCAAAAATCTCTTGGGCGACGTCGCCGTTGTTGCGGTTGGTGCCGAAGTCGGGCGTGCCCACGTCGATGGAGGTGAACATCATGCGGGACTTGTTGATCGCGCCGTAGCCCAGTTCCTTATGCAGCATGGCCACGGCTTCGTCGTGGTCGGCCTGCGACGCCGCGCGGACCTGGGTCCAGTAATTGTGCTCGTCGATCGGGGTCGCGTCGATCAACTCGAAGAGCTCGGGCCCGGCACCGGTGTAGGTGTACAGCGGCTCGCCATCATCATTCTCGGCGGGCTGACCGTCTGTGGCCATCACCGGCTCGATCGTGACCATCGCCGTGGCCGAGTCGGCCGCGTCGTCGTACCGCGCCAGCGCGTCGTCGGGCTCGATTCCCGCGAAGATGGCGGTGGTCAGGATGAGCTCCGCGAGCTGGCGCTGGGACTGCTCGTTGCCGGCCCAGTCGCGCTGGGCGAGTTGCACGGCCAGTGCCTCGCGTTCCTTATCGGTCCACTCGTAGTCCCCGGACATCTTGAACCCGACGGGGGAGACCTGGTTGAGCCAGCGCAGGTACTGCACGATCTTGGGCTTGTCCAGCCCGTAGCGGTTGATGTTGTATTGCTTGAGCCGGCGTGCTTCGACACCCATCGACTGTCCCCCGCCCTCGTTTAGGACCGAGGCGAACCCACCGGGCGCATAAGCCATGATAAAGAACACGAGCACCGTCACCCCGAGCAAAGTCGGGATCATCAGCAGGAGTCGGCGGATGATGTAGGTGAGCATCGAGACTGGTTCCGGGGGTCAGGACGGGGAAGATACGGCAGCGGCTTACTGGTTGTGTCGCTGCACCGGACCGGGCACGTAGTACTCCCAGGCAAAGTTGAGCCCGATCCCGGTTGCCTCGATGTTTTGGAACCGGCGATCAATCAGCGCAACCGCTTTACGGTTGACGAGGAAGGTGTAGGGCTGCTCATCATGCAGGATCCGGTGGACCTCGTTCCAGCCCTCGACAGACTTATCGCGGTCAAACGTAGCGCGGGCCCGTTCGATCGCGGCGTCGACCCGGGGGCTGTTGTAGGAAATATAGTTGTCCCCACCATCCGCGATCTGGTCGGAGTGGAACATCTGATAAACATCTGACTCCACCGACCCGCCCCAGCCGAGCATGATCGAGTCAAAGTCACGGTCGTCGAGCTTCTGCTGCATCAGTGGCCAGTCAAGCTTATCGAGGTCGACTCGGATGCCGACCCGCGCCATCGAATCCTTGAGCATAAACGCCATCTGCTCGGCCTCGGTTGAGCCCGCGCTGTAGATGAAGCTGAAGGTGAATCGTCGGCCTTCGGCATCAACCAGGTTGTCGTCGTCGTTCTTGGTGTAACCCGCCTCCGCCAGCAGCTGTGCGGCGCGGTCCGGATCGTAGGGCCAGGGCTCGATCTCGGGGTCGGCCTGAAACCCAAGCGGGTGGAACGGGCCGGTCGAGGGGATTGCGAGGTTGTCGTACACCCGCTCGCAGATGGTCTCGCGGTCGATCAATAGCGTCATCGCCTGTCGCACGCGTTTGTCGGCGAACGGTGTCGGTCGGCCGTTGCGGCTCTCGTTCCACCCGATGTACAGGTACCCGCTGGAGACGTAGTCATACTCCATCAGCCGGGCACGTTCGAGCAACTCTGCATCGCTCGCGAGGTCACGATACATCGATGGCACCACCGAGAAACGGTCGATCTCGCGATTACGGAACTCCGCCAGACGCGCGGGGTCATCGTTGATCATCTTCCAGATCACGCGGTCAAGCGCGGGGGACGCGCCCCAGTAGTTCTCGTTGCGTACCAGTGTGATGGCGCTTTCTCCGGCACGCCAAGCCCGGGGGTCGCCCTGAAGCTTGTAGGGCCCAGACCCAAAGAGCAGGCCAGGCGCCTCGTTGAACTCGTCCTCCGTGAACTGCGTGTAATAGTGCTCAGCCAGGATCTCCAACTCCCCGCACAGCGACATCGCATTGAAGTACGGCTCAGTGAGCGTAAACACCACCCGGTAATCCCCCTCGGCAACCACGCTCTCGATACGCTCCAGATAAGCACGGGCACGCGGCGCAGCCACCTTGGGGTTCATGATCCAGTTGTAGGTGAAAACAACGTCGTGGGCGGTAAGCGGCTCGTCGTCTGAAAAGGTCGCGTTTCGCCGCAGGTTAAAGGTGATCGTGAGCTCGTCTTCATCCATCTCCCAGCTCGTCGCGAGTAGCGGTTTCCACTCAAACGTATTGGGATCGCGGCGGACAAGCGTCTCCAGGACATGGTCGTCGATGCGGTCGGCATACACATCACCTGCAACCACCGGGGTCAGGTTCTTCACCGTGGCCCCAAAGCAATCGATGTAAAAGTCACCCGTCGCGTAATCGGCGCGTGTCGGGAGATCACGCACACGGTAGAAAGGGTCGTTGTTGTCATCGAGCGGCTGCCCCCCTTGGCCGGCCCCAAGGTTCGCGTCCCCACCACCGGTAACACGGATCCCCGATTCGAGCAGATTGCCGATACGCTCGAGCTGCTTCTGCTGCTCGCTCAGACTGGTATTGACATCCTCGAGTTTTTTCCACTGCCGACCGTCTTGGACCATGGCTAAGCCGAGCATGATCGCCAGCACAAGCATCAGCCCGAGCAGCAAGAAATCTTTCATACCAAACCGGTTGTCCATCGTCCTGCCTCTTTCTACACAGAGTTCGTTTGGGGTCGTTTGGGGTGCCCAAGTCAACGGGCCAAGTACCGAACAAAACACCGGCCGCCGGGGTCAGTTCTTGTCGGTCCGGGGGTCGAACCGCTCACGCAGTGCGTCGCCCATGAAGTTTAGGCTCATCAGTGTCAGCCCGAGCAGCACGCTCGGGAACACCAGCAGCCACCAGTTAAACGGCAGCTCGGGCATCGCGATCGAGGGCAGCTCGCCCACGCCCTTGGACGCGAGCTGGCCCCAGCTGGGCATCGGCGCTTCGACGCCGATCCCCAG
>JBITAC010000066.1:0-4201 GCA_044439905.1 Phycisphaerales bacterium JB063
CGGCAGTTGGGCGACGTGCACCATTCCATGCACACCACCCGACTTGTCTGTGAAGCACCCTCTCGCTGAATGTGAGAGACGTCACATTTCACTTGCCGACCTTCTGATCTACAATATGGCATTGCCAATCGCCGTTGAATCAAGGAGCACCCCCGCATGGCCGGCCACAGCAAATGGGCAAACATCAAGCACCGCAAGGGGCGACAGGACGCTAAGCGCTCCAAAGTCTGGAGCAAGTGTTCCCGCGCGATTATCGTCGCCGCGAAGAACGGCGGCAGCGGCGACCCGGCCATGAACCTCGCGCTCCGCTACGCCATCGAGGAGGCCAAGGCCCAGAACATGCCCAAGGACACCATCGCCAAGGCCATCGAAAAAGGCACCGGCGGCGGCGACGGCGTGAGCTACGAAGAGATCCTCTACGAGGGCTACGGGCCCAACGGTGTGGCGATCATGCTCGACATCCTCACCGACAACCGCAACCGCACCGCCGCCGAGATCCGCAAGCTCTTCGAGAAGGGCGGCGGCAACCAGGGCACGTCCGGCTCCGTCGCCTTCAACTTCGAACGCAAGGGCGAGGTCTACATCGAGAAGGCCAACGCCAGCGAAGAGAAGCTCATGAACCTCACCCTCGAGGCCGGCGCCGAGGACATCGAAGACGATGGCGACGCCTGGCACATCCTCTGCGACCCCAGCGACTTCATCGCCGTCAAAGAAGCCATCGAAAACGCCGACATCGAGATCGCCTCGTCGGGCGTCAGCCAGATCGCGATCAACACCGTCGAGTGCACCGGCAAGGATGTCGAGAAGGTGATGCGCATGATCGAGGCCTTCGAAGACAACGACGACGTCCAGAAGGTCCACGCCAACTTCGACATCAGCGACGAAGAGATGGCGAAGCTGAACGCGGAGTAGGACGAACCATGTCCCTATGATCAAGTCTCAATGTCCAATGACAGAAGTGGTGACACCGCGTGCAGGTATCCGACCCCCTTATTGGACATTTCGGCTTGGGCATTGGACATTAGCTAGACCATGACACACACCCGCATCATCTACACGGGCAAGGTCCAGGGCGTAGGGTTCCGCTGGACCTGCGAGCGGTTGGCACGCGATTTCCCCGTCGCGGGCTATGTGCAGAACCAGGCCGACGGCAGCGTGCTGCTGGAGTGCGAGGGCGAGGTCGATCATGTGACGGCGTTTTTGTCGGCGATCGACGACGCGATGGGGGCGAACATCAACGGCCGAGACGCGACCCAGCAGCAGGCCACGGGAGCGTTTGGCAACCCGACCACGCCGGGCTGTTTCCGGATCAAGCGGTAGCGCCTCCCCCGCCGCTTGCGCTTAGCGCCGCCGACGCGAGACCAGCGCGATGCCGCCGAGCACCAAGAGCGCCGAGGCCGGCTCGGGCACGATGCTTGGCGCGAGCCCTTCGCCCCACTGCGCGGTGACGATGTCGAGGTCGCCCTGGCCGACCGTGCCGTCGCCGTCGAAGTCGCCTGCGCTGAAGTCGTTGGCGGTGACGGTGTCGCCCCAGTTCGCGAGCAGCACGTCGAGGTCTTCGATACTGACGTAGGCGTCACCCGTCGCGTCGCCGACGACGCGGAGCGTGGTCTTGACGACGTCGTCCTGGGTGATGTTCGGCGAGACGAACGAGTCGAGCACGGGGAGGTTGGTAAAGGCGCCGCCGGCGTTGACCGTCGCGAGCCCCGCGATCAAGTCGACAATATCCATGCCGTCACCCATGACCTCGGCGAAGACGGTGAACCCGCCGTTCTGCTGGTCGAGGTGGTCGGGCAGCGAGCCGTTGACGCCGTTGTCGGCCAGGTTGATGAACCAGCCGCTGGTCGCGCTGTCCGGGTCCCCGGGGAGTTTGGCCATGGCCAGCGTGCCGCGGGTGTTGGATGCGCCAAACTCGTTGACGATCGCGGGATCGGTGGGCACGGCGTTGACGCCCGCGTCGGTGTAGGTGAACCCGCCGCCCTGGACGACAAAGCCCGGGAGCATGCGGTGGAAGAACGAGTCGTCGAAGTCGCCGTCGGCCACGTAGTTGAGGAAGTTGGTGACGGTGCCCGGCGCGGTGTCGTCGTACATCTGGATCGTGAAGCTGCCCAGCGGGGTATCGACCTGGACCTGCGTCGCGTGCGCGGCGGACGAGAAGAGCGCGGCCGAGGCGGCGGCGAGGGACAGCGACAGCGCGGTTCGTGGCATGGCGGTTTTCCGTTGACGGGCTCTGGTTCTCTCTCCGCCCGCCGGGGGGACGGGCCCCTAAGCATACCACCCGCTTCCCGCCGGGCCAGCGCACGCCGGCCGATCACGGCGCTTTTGCGGGCAAGCCCATCTGTACCGGGGTATCGCGTGACAATCTGGGCAAGCTATGCGGGGTCACGCGCCGCCGGGCGGTGTGTCTTGGTGTTGAGCGCCCGGCCAGTTAGAATGGGTAACTTGCTGATCTCATCTCCGTCTCGTCACACGTTGCAGAGGGGTGTGCCATGCGTGCGAACCAGAGCCCAATCCGTTTCGGCTTTACCTTGATCGAGCTGCTCGTGGTGATCTCCATCATCGCGGTGCTCATCGGCATCCTGCTGCCCGCGCTGGGCGCGGCACGCAAGAGCGCCCGGCTGTCGCAGTGCGCCAGCAACCTCAAGCAGATCGCGACCGCGCTCAACACCTACTCGACCGACAACAAAGGCATCATGCCCGCCTGCCGGATGGACGTCGACGCCGGCGTGCAGCAGGCGATCCCCCAGACCACCAGCGGACTGCTCAGCGACCCGTTCGGCCCGACCGCGCCGTTCAACGATGTCGCCGGCGCTTTGTTCCTCCTCATCCGCAACGACTACATCACCTCGGCCGCGTTCGTCTGCCCCGCTACGATCGATGAGCCCGACGACTTCGAAGGCAACAAGCCCACCGAGCGCATCAACTTCACCATCGTCGGCTCGGAGATCCTCGCGACCGACAAGTCGAACCTGAGCTACGGCTACACGAGCCCGTACGTCTGGAGCGGCGTCAACCCCGGCTTTGTGCTCGACATCGACAAGTTCCAGAGCGCCTTCGCCGTCGCCGCGGATGCGGGCCCGCCCTGCTGTGGCAGCAGCGACAGCTCGGGCAGCTTCGGCAAGCCCGGCAACTCCAACCTCCACGAAGAGGTCGGCCAGAACGTCGCCTACGGCGACGCGCACGTCTCGTTCGAGCGGACCTCCTTCGCCGGCGTGCCCCAGTTCATCCCCTTCGATGGCACCAGCCGTGGCGACATGATCTACGCGTTTGACCCCACGGACTTCCAGAACACCGATACCGACAGCACCATCTTCCCCGCCCGCCGCGAAGGCCCGCCGTATTTCGGCAATGGGCCATGAGCGCGGGCCCGCCGTGCGTTAAAAAAGGGGTCGGGAGTCTTTTTTCTCCAACCGCTCTCGATGGCTTCGCGGGAGGCCTCAAAAAAGACTCCCGACCCCTTTTCCAACCCGATTTAGGGTGGGTGGAGTGAGTCCGCGAGCGATACCCACCGTCGCCTTGGTGTGCTTGTTGGTGCGTGGTACGCCACTTCTGTGGTTAGGTTGATCAGTTGGTCGCGGCGATCAAGACGAGTCCGAAGCAGCACACCATCAGGCAGCTCAGGCAGATCGCCGACATGATGCCCCACGTGCGCAGCCCCTGCCGGTCGTGCCATTCGCCGTAGCCCGCAACCACGCAGGAAGCCAATGCGCCTATGAGCATCGCACACGACGCGCTGACGAGGATGACAAACCAGTCGAGCCGGGGAGGATTGAAGTTGTTGGTCTGATAGTTCACGACCGTCGCGATGCAGATGCACAGGGCCGAGATGACCACGCTGCTCACCACCGCAGCGGCGTACCACGGGCGACGCCGATCCGCCATCACCATCTCATACAGCATCGGCTCGATCCCCGCGCCGCACTCCGGGCACTCGGCCTGGTAGGGCTGGCCCCGCACGTCGTAGCCGCAGCCGTCGCAAACAAACCCGGGCAGCACCCGGCCTTCGCGGTCCACATACGCATCGATGAGCACGGGTTGGGTTTGCCTTGACATGCCTGCCCCTACTCCCCGCCCACGATGATTTCGACCGGGGTGATGCTGCCGTCGATTTCGAGCAGGTGGCCTTGGCGGGCGTGGTCGCCGGTGTCGCCTTCGATGAAGTAGCGGTATCGGCCGCGGTCGAGGACGATGGCGTTGGGTG
>JBITAC010000067.1:0-16527 GCA_044439905.1 Phycisphaerales bacterium JB063
CGTGCCATCCGCCTCGACCAGCGCGAGGTACTCGCCGCCTGCGCCCAGCGCGAAGTTGGTGTGCAGCTCGGTGCCGTCGGCGTCGGCGCGGTCTTTGTTAGAGGCAAAGACGACGAGGTACTCGCCGGGGTCGAGCGAGACGGCGGGGAAGGTCCACTCCGTCAGGCGGTCGGCCTTGTCGGTGAGGTGCCAGCCGTCGAGGTCGAGCGCGGTGTCGCCGGCATTGTAGATCTCGATCCAGTCGGAGCTGTCGCCGTCTTCGTCGTCGAGCGTATTGTCGTTGGACGCGAGGAACTCGGTGATGATGGGCACCGCGGTGAACAGCAGCCGAGGCTCAAGGGGCTCGAGCGCGGCGGGGTTCGGGCACGTCGATTGGATGGGCATCGCCTCTCCTCGTGAGGGGTACAAAAACAGCCACACGCGGGGCGGGGCGGGTGGATCGGCGGCGGGGTGGCCCGGTATGATTGGGCTGAAGTGCTTCGCAGCGTCCCATCACGTCGGCTTGGGGCTGATCCTTCGCGATCTACTTCCCTTAAGCGTCTTGGGGTAACCAATTCTTAGCATTTGAAATGACGCCCATTCGGGTGCGTGCCGGCGAGGTTGATAAGTGCCTCCGCCAAAATGCGTTACAGCATTCGGGCTTATTCGAAAATCGGTGTTCAAAGCAGGGGGTGTCGCGACGTATAGTGATAGTTCTGGTGTTTTGATTGTGACTGTCCCATGGCTCTATCCCCCGACATGATCGTCCGGCTACTCGTCAGCGAGCGGAGTCAGGTGCTGGCGTATATCTGGTCGATCGTCCACGATGAGCACATCGCCGAGGATGTTTTTCAGGATTTGTTTCTGATTGCCTCGCGAAAGGCCGATGAGATCGAAGATCTGGAGCATTTTCGTAAATGGGTCCGCAAGGCCGCCAGGTTCCAGGCCCTGAACGCTTCACGCAAGAAATCCAGGTCCCCGATGGTGTTTGATGCGGCGACGCTTGATCTACTCGATCAGAGTTGGGAGGATGAGCCAGCAGTGTCTTCGGAGCGTTCGGAGGCGCTGCGTGTCTGCCTGGATCGGCTCTCGCCTTACGCCCGTCGTCTGGTGACGCTAAGGTATGTGGATGGCTTGAGCGGCCAGTCGTTGGCAGATGCGTTGGACCGCAAGGTGGGGACGGTCTATACCGCGCTGTCCCGGGTCCATCGAGCGCTGGGGGATTGCATACGTCTTCGGCTTGGGGGTAAGGATGACTGAGGCATCGGCAAACAATCCGGGGGGCGCATCGGCCTCACAAGATGATTTCAGCGATCGCGTCATGCGGTATCTGGACGGGATTGCGACGCGTGAGGAGTTCGAGGCCTTGCAGGCGGAGCTTAGCGCCTCCGAGGAATCCCGCCGTGGTTTTATCGCGTTATGTCGGCAAGCGCGCACGATCTCCGAGGCCCTGAAGCCGCTTGAGGGCGCAGATGCCGGCTGGGAAGAAAAGCCGGTCCTGAATGAGGCCGACGAGCCGGATGTGATGAGCGAACTCATCGAAGAGGCGCTCCAGGCCCGCCGGCTGCACGAGATCGAAGATGAGGCCAACAAACAGCTTGCTGCGGACCTGCGAAACCAGCGGCAGCGTTCGCGTCATGCCCGGCGCCTTGCGCAGCAGCACCCGCGCGTGATCCTGGTCCCGAAGCCGATTGCGGCGTTGGCGGTTGGGGCGATTGCCGCGTTGGTTTTCTTCGCGATTTATCTGGTTGCGACGCCGGGTGCAGACAACTCGGGCCAGAGCCCTGTGGTGATTGATCCGCCTTTGCCGACGCGTCCCGAGACGCCGGGCACCCCGCGGTATGTGGCGACGCTGACCGAGCTATCGAATGACGCCGTCTGGGCCGACCGGAGCGAGGGGTGGGTTGTTGGGATGGGGCTTGAGGTCGGCGAACTTCATCTCACGCGGGGCTCGCTCATGGTTGAGCTGAATGATGGTGCGGTGGTAACGCTCCAGGCGCCTGTGCGTTTTTCGGTGCTGGGCACCAATACCACTGAGTTGCATTACGGCCAGGTCCAAGCATCGGTGCCGGAGTCGGGGCGCGGCTTCGAGGTCTTTGTCCCCGGCGGCGTCGTCACGGACTGGGGCACCTCAATCGCGATGATCGACGCGAGTGCCGATGCACGGGTCGATACGCGCGTCGAGGTGATGCGTGGGAGTGTCCAGGTTACGCCACGCCAGTCCGGGCGTCGCGGCGAACCCATGCTGCTCCGCCGAAACCAGTTCGCATCGGTCTCGTCCGATGGCGCGGAGGTACGTACGTTTGCTAACACACGCCAACTCGTGGAGTTGGCTTCGCCGACCAGCGGCCTTGATCGACGTCATGGCGAAGTCGATCCGCGATGGAGCATCCGCGTGCCGGGCAGCGACTTGGATTACCCTGCGATCGTCGTGTCACCCTCGCCGGACTCAACAAGCTTCGGACACCTGCACTGGTGGATCGGCAGCCCGGACCGGTCCCAGTGGATCGCGCTGGATATCGAGGGCAACGGCGGGGGGGTACTGGATATCAGCCAGCCCGCGACGCTGGTCTTCGCCACCACGCTTTGGGTGCCGGAGCAGGTGGACGCGGGCTCGGTCGTGCTTGATCTGAAGATGATCGCGGATAACCGTGTGATGGCGATCCGTGTCAACGGTCGGCAGGTCGCTGGGCCTTTTGATCGCCCTTACCCCAATCGCGGCGATGACGACCCCGGGCAATATCAGCGTTGGATCTCTCACACCCTGGAGTCTTGCTTCAGTCAGGGCGAGAATGTGATCGAGTTTGAGATCTATAACAACAACGGTGCGACCGGTACACGGATTGAAATGGAGTGCACCGCGATCCAGCGCTACGCTGAGATCGAATAGCGCTAGCCCATCGTGCGCCCTGTGCATAGCCTTCATGTGGCCAAGGCTTCCCCCGTGGGCGTTGGGCATCACCTGAAATCAACTCTAAACAGTGACGACGATCTGTATGCGCGCAATGCTACATGCGGGCGTTGGGTTGTTCCTGCGGGGCTGTGCAGGTTAGCGCTCACTGTCATGCCGTCACCCAATGACGGCAAAATTTGAGAAGGCCGTCGCCTGTTTGGATTTTTAGAGAAAAAGTTAGTTTTTGATGTTCAAAGCCCCAGCTCCAACGACGTAATGAGGTGAGAGCTGTTTGCCGACTAGCCGATTGCCATTGGCTCACGGGCATTCAGCATCCCGCCGTGTCGTGGAAACGGCCAAGTGGGATTCCCGGCAGTGTTGCCGGGCGTTGGCTGGCGGGTTGAGCCCCTTGCCGGTCCAACGGTTCGCATCATGGCCCGAGCGTTCGGCCCATGTCCTGTCCGCTCAGATTCACCCACCTCGGAGGAGCTACATGCCAATCATCAAGATCACGACCGCTGCCCTCGCCGCCGCTTCGCTCGTCTGTGTTAGTGCCGACGCCGCGAGCATCTCCCTGAACTTTATGGAGAACACCGGCAACCAGATTTTTGCCGGCGGTGAGAACATTGGGCCGTTCTCCACCAACAGCTCGAACTGGAACAACCCCGAAGACGCGTCCGGCACCGGATCCGCAAGCAACCTGATCAACGACTCGGGTGTGGCGACCACGGCCGACGTCTCCTGGAGCTCTGCAAACACCTGGTACAACGCCTCGGGTACCGACGACGACGACCACCGCATGGCCGTCGGTTACCTCGACGACGGGGGCGCTGGGGTCAATGTCACCTTCACCGATATCCCCTATGCCGCGTACGAAGTCACGCTCCTCTTCGGCAGCGACCAGGGCCCCGGCCCGCACTACAACACGCTCGACTTCACGATCAACGGCGGCTCTCTGCTCGGGGCCGCGTCCGGCGAGGCATTCCGCGATATCAACGAGGCCTTCGCGGAGACCGGCAATAACTGGGTGGAACTGACCGCGAACCAGGTCGGCAACTATGCCACCACCGGCGCGACCGGCGCGACGCTCACGATCCAAGGCGGTGTCCGCACCGGCGACGACCGCGGATCACTCGTCGGGGTCATCATCACCGAAGTGCCCGAGCCCGGCTCGCTGGCGCTGATGGGCCTAGGCGGCCTCGCCGTCCTCCGGCGTCGACGCGGCTAAAGATTTCCTCCTTCACCGCACGCGCAGCGAAAGCCGCGCGCGTGGTTTTGCTCCGGTCTGCGTGGTCCGGACATGTCTTTTCAGCCCGTGCGTGGGGCGATCCAGTCTGAAGGAGTTTCTTATGCTATCAGTGCGCCATCGCTGTGCGTTCACCCTCATCGAGTTGCTTGTTGTCATTTCGATCATTGCGTTGTTGATCGCGATCCTCCTGCCTGCTCTCGGTGCTGCACGCCAATCCGCCCGCAACATGCAGTGCCTCACATTGGTTAAGAACCACAATGAAGGCCTAGCGGCGATCTCCGTGGATCAGAAAAACCAGCTTGTTGAGTATTCCCCCAACCGCATCTTCATGGTCGATGTGCAAGAGGCGTTTGGCGGCCAGGAACTCGACAACGTCCTGTGCCCCGAGGTCACCGAAGAAGGCACCGGCGGGCTGGGCACGGCGACCCGCCCCTCGGCCTGGGGCGTCACCGACCTTCAGGGCAACGCCCAGACCGTCACAACGTCCTACGCCATCAACGGCTTTACCTACCGCAAGTCCGGCGGTCGGTCGTGGGACGGCAGCGCGTATGATCCCGGCTGGCGTTGGGCCGACACCACCAACGACCAGTCCGCATGGTGGGGCAACAATACCAGCAGCATCGAGGAGCCCTCCAGCGTCCCGCTGTTTGCCGACGCCATCTGGCCCGACGCCTATCCGCTGCACACCGACACCCCGCCGACCCACGGGCAAGGCGGCGAAACCACCACCCCCCATATGACGCGCGTCGCGATCGATCGGCACACCGGGCCGGTCAACAACGTCTCGTTCTACGACGGCCACGCCAGCTCGGTCGCGATCAAAGAGCTCTGGACACTCAAGTGGCACCGCAACTTCGATACCGATACCGAAGTCACGATCCCCTGGTAGTCGCTAGGCAGACATCCGAACACATCGCTCGTAAAGGCGGGGCAGGCACATCGCTTGCCCCGCTTTCATGCGCGTCACTTGGCATCGCCACTGGGCTACGCATCGTTGATAGTAGCGATGCGGAGGTACAATGACGTTTGTTCGGTGCCGATGCTCAACGTGTCGGCCGACTCCGAGCGATAAGAGGACGCCGCGCATGATAACCCCCAGTACCCCGCCTACCCTCGAACTGGTCTCGACCGACCCATACACGGGTGAAACCGTCGGCGCGGTCGCTATGACACCCGTCGAAGACATTGCCCGCGTCGTCGCAACCGCACGCGAGGCGGGGGACGCCTGGGCTGCGCGGCCGCTCGCCGATCGGGTCGCGGTTCTCAAGTCGGCTCGATCCCACCTGGAGGCGGCAGCGCTACCCCTTGGTGAGATGATCACACGCGAGCAGGGCAAGCCGATCAAGCATGGCCGGGGCGAGGCCGCGATGATCGGGGCCGGGCTTGAGGCGGAGCTGGATCGTATCGCGGCGGCGCTGGAGCCCGAGGTGCTGGAAGATGACAACACCCGCTCGGTGATGCACTTTGATGCGCTGGGGGTTTGTGTTGCGATCACGCCGTGGAACTTCCCGGTCCTGATGCCACACTGGCTGGTGCTGCCTGCGCTCGCGGCGGGTAACAGCGTGGTTCTCAAGCCCTCGGAGCTGACACCTTTGTGTGGGCAGATGTACGCGGATGCGCTCAACCAGGTCTTGCCGCCTGGGGTGCTGCAGGTCGTGCACGGGAAAGATGAGCAGGGCAAGGCGCTCGTTGCGGGGGAGGTCGATCTGATCGCTTTCACTGGCTCGCGCGACGCGGGGCGGCACATTATGCATGCCGCAAGCACTGGATTGAAACGCCTCATCCTTGAACTGGGAAGCAAAGACCCGTTGATTGTGCTCGAGGATGCGGACGCGGAGAAGGCCGCCGAGTTTGCCGCGATGAACAGCTTCCGAAACAGTGGCCAGGTCTGTGTCAGCACCGAGCGGGTGTATGTCCACGAGAAAATCGCAGACGTGTTTATGGATCACCTGCTTGAGAAGACCCGCGACTTCCAGGTCGGCCATGGGATGGACGAGCGTACCACGATGGGCCCGATGGTGGATGCCCGCCAGAAGGCGCACGTCCTCGCACAGATCGAAGATGCGAAAGCGAAGGGCGCTCGTGTCCTGGCGGGGGGCGAGTCGGGGGAGGGCAATCTGCTCGCGCCCACGGTCTTGCTCGGCGTCTCGCACGACATGGACATCTGCACCGTTGAGACCTTCGGCCCCGTCGCCGCGGTGCGCATTGTGAAAGATGACGCCGAGGCGCTTGAACTCGCGAACGACAGCGACCTCGGGCTCGGCGGGGTGGTCTTCGGCGAGCAGGGGCACGCGTCGCGCATCGCAAGGCAGATCAAGGCCGGGATGATCGGTGTCAACAAAGGCATCGGCGGGGCAACCGGCACGCCCTGGGTCGGTGCACGGCAGTCGGGCTACGGCTACCACGGGTCGCGCGAAGGCCACCGCCAGTTCTGTCAAGTCCGCGTCGTCAGTGAAGCGAAAACCCCCGCGTAGTACCGACGCGCCTTCGGCTACGATACGCTGGCTATGCCCCCGACCCGTTTATCCCCAATCGCAAACCAAGAGCCGCCGACCCTGTCTGTTGTCGTGCCGGCCAGGGACGAAGTCGATAACGTCGCGCGACTGGTTGAAGAGGTCGACCAGGCCTTGGCGCAGGGCGATAGCGCGGGTCGATACGAACTCATCGTCGTCAATGACGGATCACGGGACGGCACGCAATCGGCCTTAGAGTCTCTCGCGGACGCGACGCCTTGGCTGCGCATCATGACGCTAGAACGCCCGGCGGGCCAGTCCGCGGCGCTGTTTGCGGGGATCGCCGCGGCGCGGGGGGCGTGGACTGCGACGCTGGATGCTGATTTGCAGAACGACCCCGCCGACCTGCCCGCGATGCTGCGCCGCGCGATCGATGAGAACCTGGACCTGGTGCAAGGCGACCGATCCGCCAACCGCCGGGATAACATTGTTCGCCGTGTTGGGTCCTGGGTTGGCCGAGTCACACGCCGCCTGCTGCTCAACGACAAGGTCAGCGACACCGGCTGCTCGGCACGCATCATGCGCACGGCGTTGGCGAAACAACTCCCGCTCGACCGCGCGGGGATGCACCGCTTCATCCCCGCGCTTCTCGCGATGCGCGACGCACGCATCGCCGAGCACCCCGTCAACCACCGCCCGCGCACGGCGGGCCAAACCAAGTACGGCCTGGGCATCCTGAAACGCGCGCTGCCGGGGCTGCGTGACACGTTCGCGGTGCGGCGTATGGCGAAGCAATGGCGGGCCCAGCCGGATGGCCGCCACACCCCGTACGCGGAGCAGGAAGGCGGGCGGGCATGAGAGTTGTTCCACCCAACGGCCTGTCCAAACCCCCACATGACTCGCGGTGGCGGATAGGGTTGGCCGGTTTAGTGTTGCTTACGTTGATGCTTCTTGTCCCCGTTGGACCTGCTTGGGCGCAATCTGAATCCCAAGGCACCGACGCCACTGCCGCCGCTCGCTTTCAGCTCAGTGACCGCCTGATCGATCTCAACCTGGTTGAGACAGCCGATGGCTTGCGCTACCGATTCACCGATGCGCACGGCCAACGCGTTGAGCTCACGCCCGGCCAGTTTGCGCAGGCACTACACGACAAGCAAAGCCAACATCCTCACACACGCCCATTCCTCTACATCCTTTTCGACATCACCTCATGGACCGGTGTGATCTGGGTGGCGCTGGGCCTCTTAGGCCAGGTCTTGTTCACCGGCCGAATGCTAGTGCAATGGTTGAGCAGCGAACGCGCCAAACGCTCGGTCGTCCCGCCGGCGTTTTGGTGGATGTCACTCTGTGGCGCGGCGATGCTGCTGGCGTATTTCATTTGGCGCACCGACATCGTCGGCGTCCTTGGCCAGGCGACCGGCTTCCTCATCTATGCCCGAAACCTCTGGCTGATCTACACCGCCAGCGATCCGCTCGGCACCATGCCGGCGGACGCCGACGCCGCTTCCCCCTGATTCCGCCGGCTCAGTCTGCGAGCCAGGCCTCGGCCGCGTCTTCCTGCACGAGATCGAACGCCTTGATCTCCAGCCCGGGGATCAGTGCGCCTTCGATCTCGCTGACCTTCTTGAGCCAGTCCTTCTCGGCGAGTACGGCACACTTGTCGAATCGACCGATCAGCTTGAGCATCTTGGGCAGGCGGATCATCTCGACCCCGATCGCGCCCAGCGAGGGGAGGTGGAAATCAACGATCCGGTAAAGCATCTTGCCATGCTTGATCCCCTCGGCCTTCGTGAGCATATCGTCCAGTGCCGCGGCCATCTGTTCCTTGTCGAGTTTGCCCGAGAGTGTGAGGTCGAGTCGGTTGGGCCCATTGGGTGTGATCGTGAACATGCGTCTGCCTTTCGAAACGATCGTGGTGGTGAATAAGACAACTCATCCTAGGGCGTGCGTCAGTCGCCATCCCACCCGCGCCATAGCCAACGCATCGCGTCGGGGAAGATTGCGGCGCCGTGTCGGCCGTTGTGCCCCTCATCGCCCGCGACGAACCGGAAGTCGTAGCGGTCTTCATACGCCAGCGCTCGGGCCATCTGCTGGTTGGCTAGCCACCAGTTGCCGTGTGCGTTGTCGAGGTCGTTCATCCCGTCTTGGAGGAATATGCGGATGGGGCGGACCTCTTCCTTGCGGATAAGCGAGGGGTAGACGTGGCCGCCGCGGATGTTGACGAAGCTGCCGATGGTGGAGAGCACCTTGCGAAAGGCGTCGGGCCGATGCCAGGCACATTTAAAGGCGCATATCCCGCCGGAGCTAGTGCCGCAGATGGCGCGCATGTCGGGGTCGTCGGTCAGCCGGTAGTCCTCGCCAACGATCGGCAGGATTTCGTCTAACAAAAAGCGGGCGTAGGTATCGTCGGGCGTGTCGTATTCGGTCGCCCGGTTATTGCGGTTGCCCCAGTAGCCCTCGGGCAGTTCTTCGCCGCGATGGCCGGGCTCGATGAAGATACCGATCGTCACCGGCATGTCCCCGGCCGCGATGAGGTTGTCCATCACCACGCTCGCGCGGAACTCGCTGTCGGGCTTGGCATACGCGTGCCCGTCCTGAAACACCATCACCGCCGCGGGCTCATCCCCCTCAGCGTCGTACTGCGCCGGGACATAGACCCAGTACTCGTGGAGCGTGCCGGGGTAGACGTCGCTATCGCTGAAGACATGCCGTGTGATTGTTCCCTGGGGCACATCGTCATGTGGCCGAGAGTCGTCGGTCAATTCGTAAGGCCCGGGCTGATACACCACCCGTTCGGACAGCGGGACTGACATCCCCGGCGGCGGGACGGCGTCTTGCGCGTGCGTCGGACAGGCATACCCATAAGCCAGGGTGAACAAAACGCAGGTAAACACGCGATTTAGTTGAGTAGCCATTGCGTTCCCTTTACCAAAGTACTCGGCCTATAAAAGGTTGATGTAGACGAACCGCTCTCCTCAGCGTCCGCGGTCCAGCAGGCGATAGCTGATCGCCTCGGCCGCGTGTTGCATGGTGATGCCCTCGCTTGCGTCGAGGTCGGCGAGGGTGCGGGCGACGCGGCGGATCTTGTCGTAGGCGCGAGCGCTCAGGTTGAGCTCGCTCATGGCCTGCTTGATGAGGTCTTTCGCGCCGTCATCCATCGGAGCGTGTTTGTCGAGTTCGCGGCCGGATAGCAGGGCGTTTCTTTTGAGCGACCCGCCGTTGCGCTGGTACTGGATCGCGCGGGCCTGGAGGACCTGCTCGCGGATCGTCGCGGAACTGGTGCCGGTGGGGGCGCCGGTGAGTTGTTTGTAGGGGACGGGTGGGACTTCGACGTGGATATCGATGCGGTCGATGAGCGGGCCGGAGAGCTTGGCGAGGTAACGGTCCATCTGCTTCTGGGTCTGTGCGTCGGTGGGTTTGTCGCCCTGCTGGGTCGGGTTGAGGGCGGCGACGAGCATGAACTGTGCGGGGAAGCGGATGGAGGAGTGGGCTCGGGCGATGGTGACGTGGCCGTCTTCGAGGGGCTGGCGGAGTGTTTCGAGGACGGGCCTGGGGAACTCGGGCATCTCGTCGAGGAAGAGCACGCCATGGTGGGCGAGGGAGACCTCGCCAGGGCGGGGGACGGTGCCGCCGCCGATGACGGCCGCGCTGGAGGCGGTGTGGTGGGGGGTGCGGACGGGCCTGGCGGTGATGAGCGACTGACCGCGCGGGACCTGGCCGACGGCGGAGTAGATGCGGGTGACCTGGAGTGCCTCGTCGCGCGAAAGCGGCGGGAGGATGCCGGGCAGAGCGCGGGCGGCCATGGTCTTGCCCGTGCCGGCCGGGCCGATCATCAAGATGTTATGCCCCCCGCCGGCGGCGACGGCCATCGCGCGTTTGACGGCCTCTTGCCCGCGGATGTCGGCGAAGTCGATGCCGGGGGTTTCGTTGCGTAGGGTTTCATCCACATCGACGGTCGCGACGGGAGTGATCTCGTGCTGTGCGTTGAGGAAGGAGACGACCGCTGCAAGTGAATCGGCGGGGTAGACTTCGATGCCATCAACCGCCGCGGCTTCATGCGCGTTATCGACGGGGACGACCACGCCCTCCATGCCCAGCTCTTTACAAAGCAGCGCGAGGTTGATGATGCCCGCCACGGGGCGGACTCGTCCGTCGAGCGCGAGTTCGCCGGCAAACATCAGGCGTTTATGGCGTTCGGTCTGGATCACGCCTTCGGAGAGCAGGATGCCGATCGCGATGGGCAGGTCATAGACCGGGCCTTCTTTCCGTTTGTCGGCCGGGGCGAGGTTGATAACTGTCCGGGCGACGGCGAAGGGGTAGCCGGTGTTCGTCACGGCCGAGCGGACGCGTTCGATGGACTCTTTGACGGCCGCATCGGGGAGGCCGACGATAAAGGTCTTGGGCATCGCGTCGTGGACGACATCGACTTCGACCTCGCAGGCGATGGCGTCGATGCCTTGGAGCAGAAAGCTGTGGACCTGTGCAAGCATGCGCCGAGTGTAGCAAGCCGCCGGGGCAGGGGGTGACAGGGTCTGGCACCGGCGGGGCAGGAAGCTGGACGGGTCGTAGGGTTGGCAGCGGTTACACCTCTTTGGGCATGAGCGTTTTTACAAAAGTTGGGCCGGGCGTTTTTACGGGGTCACCCGGCCTATACGGTGGTCCGATGATGAGGGCATGGCCTTATCCCTGAACATCCACAAGCTGACCGACGCTTACATGAATGGCGAATCCGCCTCGGAGGAACTCCGGCGGGGTGGGCGGATGCCGATGGTGGGCGTAAAGAGCAATCTAGGCCCGGTGCTCGACCTGTCGTTCTGCGGTGTGTTGATCCGGCGAAGCTGGTGGCGCAGCACGCTTCGGCAGAAACAGCGGCTGATCGTGGTGATCAAGTTCGACGGCGTCCGCGTTGCGGTGAAGGCACGCGTCGCCCGGAAGGCCAAGAAACGCGGGATCGGCTGGGTGTATGGCCTGGAATTCACCAACGTCTCGCCCGAGCAACGCGATAAGATCATGCACGTCGCCCGGAGCTGCTACCCCAAGCAGACGATGCATTCACACAATGTGGCGTAGGCCTCGCGGCACCTCGAATGCCCGGTGAGCGGGGGTGGGTCTGCAGGGCGCGTCGCCAACCGTGCCGGTCTATAACACGAAATTCGACAAGTCCGTATCTGCAACGACCGGGGCGACCTGTTCGCGGACAAACTGTGCGGTGATGTGGAGTTCGCTTTCCCCGCGGGCGACGCGGTCGGGGGCGTCGAAGTTGACTTCCTCGAAGACCGTTTCGACGATTGTCATCAGCCGGCGTGCGCCGATGTTTTCGAGGCGTTCGTTTGCGGTCGCGGCGAGCTCTGCCATGGCCTCGATCGCGCCGTCGTCATAGACAACCTTGAGCCCTTCAACCGCGAGCAGCGACTCCTGCTGGCGTGTCAGTGCACCCTGTGGCTCGGTCAGGATGCGTACAAAGTCTTCCTTGGTCAGCGGCGACAACTCCACACGGATCGGGAACCGGCCCTGTAGTTCGGGCATCAGGTCGCTGACCTTTGCGGTGTGGAACGCACCCGCCGCGACAAAGAGGATGTGGTCGGTGTGTACGATCCCGTGGCGGGTGTTTACGGCCGAGCCCTCGACGATCGGGAGCAGGTCGCGCTGTACGCCCTGACGCGACACGTCGGGCGAGCCCTTCCCGCCGGACCCTTCGCCCGTCGCGATCTTGTCGATCTCGTCGAGGAAGATGATGCCCGAGTTCTGCGTGTTTTCGATTGCCTCGCTGACGATCTTGTCTTCGTCGAGCAGCTTGTCGGTCTCCTGTTCGATGAGGATCCGCCGTGCGTCTTCGACCTTCACACGCTTGCGTTTGTTCTGCTCGGGGATGATTTTTTCGAACATGTCGGCCATGGAAGGGTCCATCTGGTCCAGCCCCATGTTCGCGAACATCACGGAGGTCTGCGGCCGGCGGGTCACGCTGAGCTCGACCTCGCGGTCGTCGAGTGCGCCCGACGCGACCTGCTCACGCAGCTTGTTTCGGATGCGTTCCTTGCGTTCGATGGAGTCCTCGGTCGCGACGAAGCCGGTGTTGGGTTCCTCGGTGGGGGCGTCCTGCGGCTTCTCCTTCTCGGAGCCGGGCAGCAGCAGAGTCACCAAGCGGTCGGTCGCGGCCTCGCTGGCTTTCTCGGCTACGATTTTGGCTTGGCTCGCGCGGGACATCGCGATGGCCTGGTCGAGCAGGTCGCGGATCATGGACTCGACATCCCGGCCGTGGTACCCGACTTCCGTAAACTTGCTGGCCTCGACTTTGATAAACGGGGCGCCGGTCAGCTTCGCCAGGCGGCGTGCGATCTCCGTCTTCCCGCATCCGGTGGGCCCAGCCATGATGATGTTGCGGGGGTACACCTCGGGCGCGATCTTCTCGTCAAGCCGCTGACGACGCCAGCGGTTGCGGATCGCGACGGCGACGGCACGCTTGGCGTCGTGCTGCCCGATAATGAAGCGGTCGAGCTCGTCGACGATTTGGCGGGGGGTCAGGTCTTGCATGGATCGTTGGGGGACTGCTGGGGATTGAAAATCAGTGGGGTTGCCGAGCGACATCCTAGCGGTGTCTGCGTTTGGCGTCCGGGTTCTGCGGCCGGAACATCGCCACAGTCGTAGCAACCGGGCTGATCCAGCCAGGCGTCACGCCTGGTGGTCGGGTTGTGCGGGCGGGGGAAATGGGATGGGGCCTAAACCGGCACCCCCGGATCGTCGATGCAGAGGTTGGATGCTGCCCGCGGCTCGCCTTCGTTGTTCGTCGGCGGGTGTGGGTATCCCAGGGAGGCGGATCCAGCGCATGGCCTTTGGTATCTCTAAGTCACGCTTGTCCCCGATCGCGATCGACTTCGGCACCGACACGGTGAAGATGCTCCAGATCGCGGCGGGCGGTAGCACGACCCAACTCGTCGCCGCGGCGGGCATGACCGTGCCCGAGAGCGCACGCGCAGACACCGCCTCACGCTTCGCCTACATGGGCGAGGCGATTAAGAACATGCTGACCCAGCAGCCCTTCAAGGGCCGACGCGCGATCTGCGCCATCCCCGCCTACCAGACCATGGTGAGCGTGGTCGAGCTGCCCGGCAGCGACACGAAAGACATCGATGCGCAGATCAACCTGCACTTCCAGACCGTCCTCGAAAAAGACCCCTCCCGGATGGTGATCCGTAACCACCACCTCGGGCAGGTCATGCGCGACGGCTCGGCCAGGCAGCGCGTTCTGACGCTCGCGGCACCACGGTCCACGGTGATGCGATACATCGAGCTCGCCACCGCCGCGAAGCTCGAAGTGGTTGGGATGCATAGCGAACCGATGTGTATCGCTAAGTCATTTATTGAGCTATACAACCGCCGTGAGATCGACCAGACCGGCACGCGTTGTTTTGTCGATGTCGGGGCGGCGATGACCAAAATCGTCATTGTGCACGATGGACAGGTGTTGATGGCTCGAACGCTCCGCGCCGCGGGCGAAGAGATGACGATCCGCCATGCCAAGCAGCATGGCCTGGACTTTACGGAGGCCCGCCTGGCGCGCATCCGTGAAGCCAACAACCCGCTCGCGGCACGCCCCTTCCCCAGCAAGGCCGAGCAGCAGCACGAGCAGGACCTCCGACGCGCACTCGTCGGCGCGCCGATTCTCAACGGTAGCGAAGAGCCCGTCTTTTCTGGTGCAGGGGGCGTGACAGAGCTCGACAAAGACCGACGAAACGCCCCCGCCGCGCAGCCCGCGATGGCGCTCGAGGACCTGGATGAGACCCTCGACAGTCTGGTCGATGGGCTGCGTATGACGATCCGCTATCACGACTCGGTCTGCCCGGACCATCCGGTGGACCAGGTCGTCATGCTCGGTGGCGAGGCGGGTCAACGTTCGGTCAATGAGGCCGTGGCGTTTGCGCTTGGATTGCCGACCTTCGTGGGCCACCCCTTGGCGCGTGTGATGCGTACGCCGGGGCTGCAGCCCATGGGCCTGGATATGAACAAACCCCAGCCCGGCTGGGCCGTCCCGCTCGGGCTCTGCCTGAGCGAAGCAAACCTCTGATGTGAGTGATCGGCCCGTGCGCCGAATGGAGCAATCGATATGGCTAAGAACAGCAGCTTCCTGCCCGAAGACTACCTCGACCGCAAGATTGCGCGGCGGACGAACCTGATCTGCATCGCGCTCTTCCTCGTGATGATCGGCGCGATCGGCGCGGCCTTCTACGTGCAGGGCCGGCAAGACGACGGTACCCGCACCGAACTCGCCCGCGTCAACGCCACTTTCAGCGAGCGTGCGCTCCAGCTGCGTCAAATCGAACAGCTCCAGGAACGCAAGCAGCAGATGATCGGTAAGGCCAAGATCGTTCAGCAGCTTGTTGAACGCGTCCCCCGTTCGATCATCCTTGCCGAGATGATCAATCACATGCCAAGCACGCTGAGTCTGCTGGAGCTGGAGCTGGAAACCAGCATCGTCAAGCCCGGCGCACGCCCGCAGACCGCGATCGAACGCGACCGCCTCGAACGCAGCGAAGCCGAAGCCGAGGCCAATGCCGAAGTCACGATCGCGCCTCGGGAGATCACGATCGAAGTTGTAGGCGTCGCCCCGAATGACAACGACGTCTCTGTGTTTATGGAAAACCTCAGCGTCAACCCGCTCTTCACCGGGGTTGGGCTTGAGTTCATCGAACGCCACGCCATCGAGGGCAATGACATGCGTCGCTTCCGTATCGTGATGCAGCTCAATATGGAGCTGACCTTCGACCGCGACGACGTCAACGACGCGACTCGCAGCCTCGAGCAGAACCCGATGGCTAACGAGGACCACACCTTCAACGGCGCGGGCGACGAGCCCGGCGAAGTCGCCGATGTCCCGACCCAGACCGACTAAGAGACCCAAACGATAGGGGCCGGCGACTCGGCCCACGACGACGGCCAGCCGCCGTCCCCACGGAGACCGCCATGCGATTCGGACTACGCGAAATCCTCTTTGTGCTCGTGCTGCTGGCGATGCCCGCCGCCGCGTACTTCTTCGTCTTCCAGCCCAAGAACGCGCTGCAGATGCAGGCCCGCTCGGAGATCCAGGCCAAACAGGCCAAGCTCCAGGCGCTCGATAACGCCACCGCACGCTACATCGACTTGGACGACGAAATCGATCGCCTACGCTCGACGATTGAACTGATCGAGCAGAAGCTCCCGCACGGACGCGAGGAGTATCAGGTCGTCAAGAACATCTCGGACCTCGCGCTGAGCCACAACCTGGTGGTCCGCTCGATCAAGCCCGACAAGGTGGTCGCCGCGGCTCAGTACATGGAGCTGCCAGTCCGCCTTGAGATCGAGGGCGATTTTGATGGGTTCTACGCCTTCCTCCTTGAGGTCGAACGGCTGCCTCGCATTACACAGATGCCCATGATGTCGCTCAAGAAACTCGTCAACACCGACGAAGAGGGCATGATGGAGGCCACGATCACACTGAGCATCTTCTTCGAGAGCGAGTAAACACCGAGCCAGTTCGACCAGGCCGAACAACCGACCGCACCGTAGAGCCAGCCCGGCGGGAATCGAGACACGACCATGATGAACGACAACGAACTACAAGTCAGCCACAGCGATATCGATGACAGTGACAACACCATGGCGGTGCTCAGTTCCTTGAGCGGCGGCGAGCAGGAGCCCGAGGGGCAGCCGATCGGGCTCGACCCGGATGCCGGCCGATCGAAACTGTCGGGCAGCACACTCGCGGTCGGCGCGGTTGTCCTAGTCGGTGTCGGCGCACTCTTCGCAATGAAGATGACGCTCAAAGCCGAGGCGACCGACGCGACCACCACCGAGGCGATCCTCGAGATCGACAAGTTCATCAACGACCTCACCGCGGCCGAGGCGACCGGCGTGCAAGGCCCGATCGCTCAGATCGGCGGCGAGAGCACACAGATCATCAATGAGCTCAAGGCCGACCC
>JBITAC010000068.1:0-6940 GCA_044439905.1 Phycisphaerales bacterium JB063
AAAACAAGTGCTCCGCCGGCGGGTCCGTCACCGACGACGGCGTCGAAGTCCAGGGCGACCACCGCGACCGCGTCGTCGAGTACCTCAAGTCCCTCGGCTACCCCGCCAAGCCCGCGGGCGGCTGAGTGATTCACAAGCAACCAAACGCATCCGCACGGCCGGGCAGGTCAGGCTTGAGCGCATCGAAAACACCCCCCTCCGCTCGCGCGGGGCGGGGCCGTGTTTTCGTGTTCCCCCCGACTGCTCACTCCCCGCCACTTCTCCGCACTCCGCCACACCAATCGGCCGGGGTACGCCTGAGTTCGCACGCCGACGCACAGCGGATCAGCGTGCACGCAACTTTTTTTGCCTGACCCGCGACCGGTTCGGCGATACACTCGTAGCCCGGGCCGACTCACCTCCTCTAACCGACGGGTCACCGCTGGAGCCGTACCAGGACGAGCACGAGCTGATGGAGCGCATCGCGAAAGGCGACGCGGCGGCGCTGCGTGCGCTCTACGAGCAGCTGGGCCCGCTGCTGCTCGCGATGGGCTGCCGGGTGCTGCACGACCGCCAGCTCGCGGAAGATGTGCTCAACGAGGTGTTCCTGGAGCTGTGGAAGAAGCCCGACAAGTACGATGCGACACGCTCCTCACCAAGGACATTCCTGATCCTCGTGATGCGACGCCGATCGATCGACCGGCTCCGCTCACGCAAGGCCGGGGTGCAGACCGTCGGCTACGAGCGTTCGGACACCTCAAACCACACCGCCAACCGGCCCGGCCCGGCCGACCGCCTGGCCGCCGCCGAGGAGCGTGACCAGGTCCGCGCCGTGCTCGACGCCCTGCCCGAGGAGCAACGCCGAGCCATCGAGATGTCGTTTTTTGACGGGAAAACCAACGTCGAAATCGCCGATGAAACCGGGGTACCGCTGGGCACGATCAAGGGGCGTATCCGATTGGGATTGATCCGTCTGCGTAAGTCGCTACGAACCAGTATTGGAAAGGAGGACGGCCTTGAGTAAAGCCAACCTCCATGAACTGATGCTGCTGTACCTGGCAGACGCGCTCACGGAAGAGGAGCACGCGGTGGTGAAGTCGCGCCTGAAGGCGGGCGACCCCGAAGCGAAGAACGCACTGCGTGAGGCGCGTGAGCTGTACGCGTCGCTGCCCCTCGCCCTGGACCCTGTCGAGCTCGACGCCAACGCCGCAGACAACCTGATGCGCCAGGTCGAAGCCGACGCGCTGCGTGATCAGCAGGCCATCGCACAAGCCAAGCGCGCGAAGCCCGGGCCGCGCCTGCACGGGCAGCCCGAGCCGCCGTCGGTGATGGACACCGCCGCCCCCGCGCAAGACACGCCCGAACGCCAGCCGGGCTGGATCCTGCCCGCCGCGCTCGCCGCGAGCTGCGCGATCGTCGCGAGCGCGGCCGTGTTCTTCCTCGCCCGGTGGGATGCGCAGCAGGAACTCGCCCGCGTCGCCCAGCGCGCCGATACGCTACAGCTCGAAATCGACAGCCAGAAGAAAGCCCTCGACCAGCAAAACCAGCTTGTCAAAGGCCTCTCCGACCAGGTGGCTCGGCAGTCCGAGACCCTCGGCAACCAGTCCGCCCAGCTCGACGCCCAGGACGAGCTGCTCACCGCACAGGCCCAGCGTCTGCTCGAACAGATCGACCGCGTCGCGGGCGTCGAGCGCTCCCTCGCAACGACGCAGGCCATGACCGACGAGCTGCGTTCGCTGTTCGTCGGCCAACGCAGCGACCTCATGGTCCTCATGCAGCGCGAGGACGAGATCGACCGGGTCCTGTCGCTGTTGAGCGCCCCGCGTCTGGAGGCCTACGTCCTGGCGGGCACCGACGAAGAGCCCGACGCGGCGGGCCGGCTGTTCTACGACCCGGTGACGCGTCGCCTGCGCATGACCGTCGCCAACCTCGCGCCCGCGCAGGCCGGCCAGACCTACCAGGCCTGGTTCGTGCTCGACGACGGCGCCGGCGGGCCCGTCTCGCTGGGCACATTCAACACCAACGCAGCGGGCGAGGCCGTGTTCGAGGCCACGCTCAACAACGCACCCGACCGCATCGCCCTGGCCGCGGTCAGCGTCGAGCCCCTGGGCGGTGTGCCCGCGCCGACCGGGGCGATCGTCATCGCCGGCGGCACCGAGTAGCCCGGTCGCCATCGCCCCCGATTGGACGCGGTCGCGTAGATCGCTAGAACAGGGGCATGCTTTGGGACACCTTCAAACACGAAACCCAGGCGTGGGCGATCCTGCTCGCGGTCATCCTCTGCGCCGCCTTCGCCACGTGGTGGGCCATGACCGGCGTGGGCGCGCTGATCCGCAAGCACATCGAAGGCGCGACCGGGCGCTGGCTACGCAGGCCCGTCACCCTCGCGCTGCCCGCCGCCGCGGCGCTGCTCTGCGCCCCCGCGATCGGGCTCCATGAAACCACCACGCTCTGGGTCCGACACACCGCCGGCATCGTGCTCATGGCCGGCGTCGGCTGGCTCCTCGTCGCCTTCACCGGGCTGCTGGGCGATGTCATCACCCACCACTACCCCACCCACGTCCGCGACAACCGCCGGGCCCGCTCCATCCACACCCGCTTCCGCGTGCTCCGCCGGGTCTGGATCGTGCTCATTACCATCTGCACCCTGGGCGCGATCTGCTTCACCTTCCCCTCCATCCGCTCGCTGGGGGCCGGGCTCCTCGCCTCGGCCGGCGTCGCGGGCATCGTCATCGGCATCGCCGCCCGCCCGTTTGTCGAGACCCTCCTCGCCAGCCTGCAGATCGCGCTGACCGAGCCCATCCGGCTGGACGATGTCGTCATCGTCGAGGGCGAGTGGGGCCGGGTCGAAGAAATCCGCGCGACCTACGTCGCCGTCCGCATCTGGGACGACCGCCGGCTGGTCGTCCCGCTGACGTACTTCATCCAGCAGCCCTTCCAGAACTGGACCCGCACGACCGCCGACATCACCGGCGCGGTCACACTCAAGGTCGACTACCGCACCCCGGTCGAGCAGGTCCGCGAGCAGGCCGGCCAGATCGTCGCGGGCTGTGAGTACTGGGACCAGCGGTTCTGGAACCTCGCCGTCACCGACTGCGACGACAAGACCATGACCCTGCGGGTCCTCGCGACCGCGGCCGACGCCTCCGCGGCATGGGAGCTGCGCTGCTGCATCCGCGAAGCCCTCATCGACTACCTCCAGCGTGAACACCCCGACGCCCTGCCCCGCCATCGCGCCTCGCTCGACACCGCCGACCCCTTCCCCGCCGACCCCGCAACGCCCGAGCCGTCGGAACAATCAGACGCCGACGAGGGTTAGCCATAGACAGGCCGACCCGCCTACGCTATGAATAGCCGCGTTGCTCAACGGAGATTGTCACGATGCAGACCTCGCCCGCCCCGCTGCGTGCCTTAGGAGTCTTGATCATGCTTGGTTTTTTCTTTGCCGGCTCGGGTTGCAACAACTTCACCCCGCCCGACCCCGCGCAGGTCCCCGACGCCGAGGTCGGCGAAGACGTCGCGACCCAGGACGTCCAACCCGACGCCCCGCAGCTACGCCAAGCCATCCTCGCCGGCGGCTGCTTCTGGTGTGTCGAAGCCGTCTACGAGATGCTCGACGGCGTACGCGACGCCGAGTCCGGCTACATCGGCGGCACCGCCGAGACCGCGAACTACCCGGACGTGTGCACCAAGACCACCGCCCACGCCGAGGCCGTCCGCATCACCTACGACCCGACGAAAATCACCTACGAACAACTGCTCAAAGTCTTCTTCACCACCGCGCACGACCCCACCCAACTCAACCGACAGGGCAACGACCGCGGCCCGCAGTACCGCTCGGCCATCTTCCCGCTCAACGACGAACAGGCCGACATCGCCCGCGCCTACATCGACCAGCTCAACGCGACCCCGCAGTACGACGGCCGCATCGTCACCACCATCGAAACCGGCCACACCTTCTACCCCGCCGAGACCAACCACCAGGACTTCGCCCGCAACAACCCCGACCACCCCTACATCCGCGGCGTGTCCCAGCCCAAGGTCGAGCACACCCGCGAGGCGTTCGAGGACATGCTCCGCGACGGCGAGTAGATCACCACACACGTTGATCAAGACCCACCCGCCGCTTGCGGCTTAGCGCATCACACCGCTAAGCCGCAAGCGGCTTTTTGTTTGCAGTACGATACGCATTGGATCGCCGGCACCGCCCACCACACCACCGCACTAACGAAAAGGAAGCACCCATGGACCTGGTCAACGAACTCGTCTCGAAGCTCGGCATCGACGCCCAACAGGCCAAGGGCGGCGCGGGGATGATCCTCGGGCTGGTCAAGGAGAAGCTCGGCGCCAGCGACTTCGCGAAGGTCAAGGAGGCGGTCCCCGAGGCCGACCAACTCGCGGCCGATGCGCCCGAAGCGGGCGGCGGCATCCTGGGCGCGGTCGGCGGGCTCGCGTCGGCGCTGGGCGCGGGCGGCGTGGGCGACCTCGCCAAGCTCGCGGGCGGGTTCGAGAAGCTCGGCCTCGACGCGGACATGGTCGGCAAGTTCGTCCCGGTCATCATGAACTTCGTCAAGAAACAAGGCGGCGACGGCATCGGCAACATCGTCGCCGCGGTGCTCGGCGGCAAGGACTAAGCCATGGCCAACCCCAAGGGCAAAAAGATCACCATCGGCTCGGTCCTCGGTATCGTCCTCGCCATCGCCGTCGTCGTCGCCCGGCAGCAGGGCTGGCTGCCCACCGGCGACACCACCGACACCGCGACGCGCACCGCACAGACCGACCACGAATCCGATGCAGCCGACATCGCCGCACAGCGCGATTCACGCAACACGCCGGCCCAAAGCCCAAGCCAAGAAACACGCCAGCCCGACCGCACCGACAACACCCCCCGCAACACCGGCCGAACCGGCGGGGCCTTGCTGCCCGGCGGCGACGGCGGCATCGGGCAACTCTTCGCCAGCCAGCGCAGCGACGTCGTCGTCACCGCGTCAGGCATCGTCAAGAAAATCCTGCCCGACGACAACGATGGCAGCAGGCACCAGAAGTTCATCGTCACGCTGAGCACCGGGCAGACCGTGCTGATCGCACACAACATCGACCTCGCCGAGCGCGTCCCCTGCGACGAGGGCGACGTCGTCACCTTCCGCGGCGAGTACGAGTGGTCTGGCCAGGGCGGCGTCATCCACTGGACCCACCACGACCCCGCCGGCCGACACCAGCCGGGCTGGATCGAGTACGAGGGCGTGCGGTATCAGTGACGCAGGGCGAGCGGGCGAAGCCGCAAACGGCCATGTCTAAACGCGGTTGATCCGGAGGGCTCACGCCTCGACGGAGTCGTAGATCAGCACGCGGGCGAAGAGGGGCTTGAAGGAATCGATAAAACGCTGGTGGGCGGCGTCGTCTTCCGACTGGTACGCGTCGTGCGCCGCCTGGTCTTTGAATGTGACAAAGAGCTGGTAGTCGTACGAGTTGTCAACCACCTCGCGCGGGGTCCCGGCGGGCTTACGGGCGCTGACGCTGGCGACGTTGGGCGAGTCGGCCAAGGCCTTGAGCCCCTCCACAAACTCGGCGCGTTGCGCGTCGGTGACCTCGGGTTTGAGCCAGAAGTGGACGGTGTGGTTGAACATGGGTGCCTGGTGGTTAGTGGTTAGTGGTTAGTGGCTGGTGCCGGAGTGTGGGGACGGACGGATCGACCGGGTTGGACTTGCCTTTCACTAGCCACAAGTCACAAACCACCAGCCACTGGCTAAATCACGCTGTCGTGCTTGCTGAGCCCGTGCGCCTCGGCGGTGTTGAGCTGGACGAGCTCCTGTTGCTTGAGCTGCTCGGCCTGGTCGGGGTCGACGTAATCGCTGTGGCAGCTTGGCGCTTCGGCCTCGCTCGACTCGGATTTGACCTTCTTCTTTTTCTTGGCGGCGAGCTTGTGGATCTCTTCGGGCGAGAGGTAGCCACGCTGCTCGAGGATCTTCTGCTGCTCGGGGGTGAGGGCGTCGGACTTCACGGTCCGGCCGTCGCCGTTGCGGGCGAAGCCCTCGGCGTTGCCGCTGGCCCAGTCCTGGATCTCTTTGGAGATGCGTACGCTGCACCAGTCGTGGCCGCACATCGCGCAGAAGTCGGTATCGACATCCATATCCTCGTCGTGGTACGCGCGGGCGGTGTCGGTGTCGAACGCGAGCTCGAAGTGTTTTTCCCAGTTGAGCGCGGCGCGGGCCTTGGTGAGTTCGTCGTCCCAGTCGCGTGTGCCGGGGATGCCCAACGCGACGTCGGCGGCATGGGCAGCGATTTTGTAGGCGACACAGCCCTCTTTGACGTCGCCCTTCTTGGGCAGGCCCAGGTGCTCTTTGGGTGTGACGTAGCAGAGCATGGACGCGCCATGGTAGGCGGCGTTGGTCGCGCCGATCGCGCTGGTGAGGTGGTCGTAGCCGGGGAACACGTCGGTGACGAGGGGACCGAGGACGTAGAACGGCGCGCCGTGGCACAGGGCGCGTTCGACCTTCATGTTGTATTCGATCTGGTCGAGCGGGACGTGGCCCGGGCCCTCGACCATGACCTGCACGCCGCAGCGCCAGGCGCGTTCGGTGAGCTTGCCGATCTCGACGAGCTCGGCGAGTTGGAGGGTGTCGGTCGCGTCGCTGAGCCCGCCTGGCCGGCAGCCGTCGCCGATGCTGAAGGTGATGTCGTAGCCGCGCATCACGCCGCAGATTTTTTCCCACGCGGTGTTGAACGGGTTTTCTTTGTTGTGGTGGATCATCCACTTGGCGAGCAGCGACCCGCCACGGGAGACGAGGCCGATGAGCCGATCCTTGGCGTAGCGGACGTGCTCGCGTTTGATGCCGGCGTGGATGGTGAAGTAGCTGACGCCCTGCGCGGCCTGGAGCTTCACGGCGTCCATGATGATCTGCTCGTCCAGGTCTTCGATCTTCTTGCCGATGATCATCGAGTAGATCGGGACGGTGCCGAT
>JBITAC010000069.1:0-16080 GCA_044439905.1 Phycisphaerales bacterium JB063
GCTCGTGCCGATCGTCAACTCGGTCGCGACGCGGGTGTCGCTTTCCTGCTGGTCCAAGAGGTTGGCCATCAGCTCGCGGTCGCGGGGTTCGACGTCCGTGCTCGACGTGGTGTAGAGCCCGACCCGGGGGAACGGGTCGACCGTCACCGCGTTGCCGACCGCCCGGCCGGTGAGGGTCGCCGGGCCCGTGTAGGTGATCGCCCCCGGCAAGTCATCAAGCAGCAGCGTCGCGTTCTCACCCGTGTGGTAGGCGACCCCGGCCGAGTCGGTCGCGCCCCCCAGCCCCAACGCGGGCAACGCGTTCTGGAAAAACGTCGGGAAGCTGATGCGGAAAGGCCAGAGCGACTCGTGCACATCAAAACTCACCACGACGTGCCGAACGGTGTCGCGAGTGAGCTCGGCCATCACCGGCCCCTCCCCGCCGATCGCGAGGACCCGGCCGTCCACCGGCACCACGATCCGCCCGGGCTTACGCAGCGGGATATCCGACAGCTCGACGTTATTGAGCAGCTCGCTCGTGCGGTCCCACTGCGTAATCAGCTCGTTGGGCGCGGCAAGCTCACTCGCCGGCCGACGCGCAAAGCCCTCGATCGGCGGCGCGACACCGAAGTAGAGACTGTTCACCATTGGCACAACGCTCGGCTCGTGACGGTCGAACACGATCACATCAAACCCGACATTCTCGAGTTCCTCGGCCGCGCCCGCCGCGTCGCCGTCCCACCCGCCCCGGCGGAGCGACGCGGGGTCTTGCTGCTCGTACTGCTCGGGGGTCATCGTCACCTGATGCTGCACCTTCGCCGCATCGATCGCTCGCTGGATGTAGGCGTTGCCCTCGGTGACCAGCAGCACACTGAGTTCACGCGACGCGACCAGCCGAAGCCGGGCCCCGTCGTCGGCCGAGAGCAGGTCCGCGTGGTCGTGGCTGACACGGATCGTCGCGTCGCCGGTCCACACAAAATCGAACGCGATCCCCGCGGAGCCGGGCTCGGGCCGGCCGTCGTCCTCGGTCTGGGTTTCCATTTCGCTGCCGGGGAACGTCTGTGCCTCGATCGCGGTGCCGTCCTCGGTCGCGACCGCATCGCCCATCTGGGCCGGCGGAGGCGGCGCGGTCAGGCCCGGCACGGTCACACGCTCGACCTTCAGGTCCCGGCCATCAATATTGATCGTGACGTTGGTCGTAATCGGCTGGTCCGAGTAGTTCGCAAGCCGGGCAAAGACCTGCACCTGCTGCGGGTTTTCGAAGTCCCGCCGAGCGCTGAGCGCGACCAGCGCGAGGTTATCCGAGCTCTCCGCGCCGCCGCCGATGGCGTGCCAGAGCACCTTCGTGTTCGCCAGCGCGAGCGGCTCGTCGGAGCGTTGCTGGACCCGGCCGTCGGAAAAGACATGCGCGGTGAGCGCGTGCTCGCCTGAGCCGCCCTGGCGGGCGTGTGGTTCGATCGTCGCGATCGCGGCGTCGAGGTGGCTGCGCTGGTCGGTGGGTTCGATGTCACGGATCGCCCGGCGGACCTGCGCAAGGTCGGAGGTAAAATCCGTCAGCACCGACGCGCGATGGGCGACCGCGATGACCATCGCGGATCCAGTACCACCGCGGTCCTCGCCCGTGCCGCCCGCGTCGATGTCGTCGACGACCTGCAGCGCCCGGCGTTTGGCTTCTTCGAGACGCGATCGGCCGTCGGCATCGCTCGCGTTCATCGACGCCGAGTGGTCGATCACGATCACGACACGCCGGCCCGGGTCGGCGACATCGTCCTGCGTCGGCCGAGCCATCGCGATCAGCAACGCCAGCAGCAGCAGCAATTGGATCCACAACAGCAGGTTGTTCTTGATCTTCTGGAACGGCGCATTGACCTGCAGGTCCTGCACCGCCCGCTGCCAGAGCAGCGTCGACGGGATCACCATCCGCTTACGCTTGAGCTTGAGAAAATACAACGAAACCAACGCGGGGATCGTGATCCCGGCGGCGATCAGAGCGGAGGTGAGGGAGATAAAGTTCATGTGGAAAGCAGTTTTTACCGCAGAGGCGCGGAGCTCGCAGAGGAAGGCAAATCAGACTGAGTGAACACAACGCGCTTGAGTCCATCGCGCAGGACTTCTACATTAAAATTGACGAGTAACCCCAGCGTATGCCCCGTCGCTTTGAGGTATGAGATGACCTGGGCATGATGGATCGGGGCGAGCGAATCGACAGCTTTTAGCTCGACAACAACTGCCTCGCTAACAAGTAGGTCAAGGCGCCCTTCGCCGATCGGCTGGCCTTTGTAACTCAACGACACAGGCGTCTCGGAATCAAACAACACCCCCCTCAACTCCAATTCGATCTCCATTGCACGGTGATAGGTCGCCTCCAAAAAACCCGGCCCCAACTGCCGATGCACTTCAATCGCAGCCCCGATTACGGCCTCCGTCACCCGGTTCAATTCTTCTGGGACTTCATGCATACTGGCATTCCTCTGCGTACTCCGCGCCTCTGCGGTTCAATCTCCTGTCATCCAATCAGCCCCCTTTGACGCAGGTACTTCAGCACGAGCGTCTCGAAGGGCACATCCGTTTCGCTGATCATGTAGGCCAGGCCTTTGCGGTGGGCCTGGTCCTTGATGTGGTTGCAGTAGGCCTGGAGCGTGGCCTTGTACTTCTTGATGAGCGCGGGGCTGACGGAGACCTCCGCGACGTCGCCGTCTTCGAGGTCGGTCAGCCGCAGGTCGCCGATGACCTTGCCCTTGACCGGGTCGACCTCCTGCGGGCTGAGCAGGTGGATGAGGTAGCTGTCGCGTTTGTCGCCGGCCAGGAAGTTGAACGCCTCGCCCAGGTCGCCCTTGTCCCAGAAGTCGCTGACGACGATGACGACCCCGGGCTGCTGGTTGGCGACCGCGAGGGTCTTGAACGCGCTGGTCATGTCGCCGGGCCGCTTCGCGTCGGCGGGCAGGGGCTGCTGGCGGTTGAGAAACTCGAGCAGGCGTGGGATGGGCTGTCGGCCGCGCATCCCCGTGATCTGGTCGACCATGCCGTCGGCCACGCTATGAATACTCGTGCGGTTGTGGTGGGTCAGCGAGATGTAGCCCAGCGCGGCGCAGAGCTTTTTCGCGTAGTCGAGCTTGCCCGGGTCGCCGTAATCCATGCTGGCCGACGTATCGAGGACGATCGAGACCGACAGGTCCTCTTCCTCCATGAACAGGCGGATAAACAGCTTGTCCAGCCGCATGTAGAGGTTCCAGTCGACGAAGCGCAGGTCGTCGCCCGTGACGTAGCTGCGGTAGTCGGCGAACTCGACGGACTGGCCCCGCTTCTTGGAGCGGCGCTCGCCCTGCATCGTCCCGCGTAGCATCTTGCGCGACAGGATGTCGAGGCGGTCAAGCTGCCGCATGAAGTCCGGTGACAGCAGGTCGCCTGTTTTGGTGTTACGGGTTGTTGAGGTTGCTTGGGTCATGGGGAAATTTTTTACCGCAGAGGCGCAGAGGTCGCGGAGGAAGGCAGAGTTGAGATCATCGACGCCAACTACATAAAACACTTGTCAATAGATAAAACGGAAGTTTACGAAACAAGACGGACCTACCGATCCGAAGAGATGCAGTCCGTTTTCTAAAATCGTTGCACCCATCCGAAAATTGGACCATGACATAGTTTTTCTGCTTCCAAGTCCAGTGCAGGCAATACCCACAATCCGCACGCTCGCTCATCCCAGAAGTCACAATGTGGTCACAGTTCTCACAATTTGCGAGTTGACCCGCATTCTTCGTGATGGGTGATGGCTTAGATGACATTGGTGTTCTCTGCTTTCCTCTGCGTCCTCCGCGCCTCTGCGGTTAAAAAACTCCCCCCATCAAACCTTCAACCCGCTCGCCTCCACCGGCAGCTTGTCGATGATGTCGTTGATGATCATGTCCGGGGTCACGCCCTCGGCCTGGCCTTCGAAGTTCATCAGGATGCGGTGGCGCAGCGCGGGGGTCATGATGTGCTTGAGGTCTTCGACGCTCACATGTGCTCGGCCGTCCAATAGCGCACGGACCTTGCCGCCCAGGACCAGCGCCTGGCAGGCGCGGGGGCTGCCACCGAAGCGGAGGAACTGGCGGGCCATGGGCGTGGCGAACTCACCGTCGGGGTGGGTCGCGAGCACGGCGCGGATCGCGTAGTCCTGCACGTGCGGCGCGATGATGACCTGCCGCACCACCTTCTGGAACTGAACGATTTTTTCGGCATCCAGCACCGGCGTAATCTCGGGCTGGCTGGCCATCGTCGTGCGGTGGAGGATCTCGTGCAGGTCTTCGCGGGACGAGTAGCCGACCTCGAGTTTGAGCATGAACCGGTCGAGCTGGGCCTCGGGCAGCGGGTAGGTGCCTTCCTGCTCGATGGGGTTCTGCGTCGCCATCACGAAGAAGGGTTTGCTCATCGGGTAGGTCGTCCCGCCGACGGTGACGGAGCGTTCCTGCATGGCTTCAAGCATCGCGGCCTGGGTCTTGGGCGTCGCGCGG
Organism: Phycisphaerales bacterium JB063; assembly: GCA_044439905.1. GTDB lineage: Bacteria > Planctomycetota > Phycisphaerae > Phycisphaerales > Phycisphaeraceae > JAHQVV01. The sequence continues at coordinate 4,467 of JBITAC010000069.1, forward strand.
TTGATCTCGTCGGCGAGGATGATCTGCGCGAAGATCGGGCCCTGGCGGAACTGGAAGACGCGGGACTTGCTGCCGTCTTCGTTTTCCTGCTCGACGGCGATGGTCGTGCCGGTGATGTCGGCGGGCATCAGGTCGGGGGTGAACTGGATGCGGGAGAAGTCCAGCGACAGCGCCTGCGAGAGCGAGCGGATGAGCAGGGTCTTGCCGAGACCGGGGACGCCTTCGAGCAGCGCGTTGCCGCCGGTGAAGAGGCAGGTGAGTACGCCGTCGACGATGTCGCCGTGGCCGACGACCATCTTGCCGACCTGCTCGCGCACACCCTGGTACGCGGCGCGGAAGGCGTCGGCCTGCTGGAGGATGGATTGTTCGGTGGCTTGGTTTTGGGGGATGGCCATGGGGGGGTCTCTATTGGAAGTTAGCCACAGATGAACACAGATTCACACAGATCAGGATTGAGCTTGATCATCAAGGTGTACAACCTGCTTTTCCCTGTGATGAGAATACGAATGGGGTCAACTCGGCAACGTCATGTGCTTCAGATGGATCAATGAATAGTCCGCTTCCACCCGTACCGTGTGGGGCCGTCATGACAGTACGAACCCAGCACCCGTTGCTGAGCCGTGGAGATACCGACGAATCCCAGTCATCAGGGTCTTCGACGAAAACGCACTCGATTGACCGGCCTGCAACTTGTTCGGCGATCTGAGCGAACTGTGTATCCAGCCGAGAGGTATCGTCGGGTAACTGACGCCGGAACAAGGGTGAATCGGACGCGCCTAACGGAAAAACAAAGCCCGGCTCCAACGCAAAAAAGACATCAGTCTGATCGAGCCAGTCGTCGATGCGTTGATACGTCTGATAGACAGCCCGAATCACAGGCCCGCACAGCTCGTCAAAAGTAGTGGGTGTGGAATCAGGAGTCATCGCTCTCCTATCTGTGTTCATCTGTGTCAATCTGTGGCTACTCCTTCTCGTCTTCGTTCAACCGCTGCTGCGCCCGGCGCTTGGCGTCGAGGAGGCGGGAGGTCGTTGGGCCCTGGTCTTTCTCGCTCTTGCGCTGGGCGGCGCTGACGATGGGCTTGGCCTCGACGCCTTCTTTCGCGCCGCCCACGGCCGAGGCAAAGTCGTCGCCGGCCTTGGCCAGGTCTTCCTCGCTCGCGACGAACTTGCGGGTGCGGGAGACGGCGGGCTTGGGTTGTTTGGCGGGCTTGCCGTCGGCGGTGGCCTGGGCGTTCTGCTTGACGCGGGAGGCCAGGGAGCCGAGGCCTGTGGCTTGCTCCGCACCTTCACTGCGATCCGATGCGGCTTGCGAGAGCTGTTGGGTCGTCTGCGCTCGTTTGGCTTTGAGGGCGGCCATCGTGTCGCCGCCTTCCACCTTGCGGCTGGACATGGTGCCGGCGACGGTGTTGAGCCGGCCCTTGGCCCACTGCCCGATCTCGCGGGCGTCCCAGGCGATGCGTCGGCAGGCGACATCCAGCAGGAGGAGCATCAGGAGGAAGGGCATGAGCTGCCAGCGGAGCGGCCGGGTCGAGACCGACTCGAACGGGTGGGCGGGATCGCGTTCGAAGAGCATGGCGGCGGAGGGGTCGGTCGGGTCGAGCATGCGTCCGCCGGTGAGGTCGGCGATCTCCTGGAGCGTAGCTCGGTTGGAGGTGAAGGTGCGCAGCTCGCCGCCGGCCTGGTTGCTGGTGCCGCCGATGACGCGTCGTCGGCGGCCGTCTCGGCCGGTCATGATGAGGTCGGCGATGTAGCTGCCGGCTTCGTGGGCGGGGACGCGTGCCTCGTAGAGCCCGGGGCCGACCTGTTCGAGACGGATCGTGCTGACCGAGCCGTCGGGCCGGGTGACGGCGCCGCGGACGTCAAGGTCGTTGCCAAACGATGCGCCCTGTGAACCGGCGGGCGCGTCGAACTCCAGGTCCCCCGCGGCGTCGAGCTGGAGCACGAGGGTATCGCCATCGACACGGGTCGAGAGGTCGGCTTCGAGCGAGGCGGGCGGGCGAGAGATCTGACGGATCGTGCGGCCCCAGAAGTCGGCGTACCCGCCCCAGGCGAGCCAGTCGGCGCCCCATCGGTTGGTGGCGTCGGAGGTAAACGCGGCGGCGCGTCCGAGCCCGACCTGGTGGTGGGCGAAGATGGGTTCGCCTTCGGGCCCGATGAGTGGCATGAAGATGCGGGGATCGCTTTTGGGTCCGGTGAGGACGAAGCCCTGCAGCGGCGGGACGGCGCTGACGCCGGTCATGATGGGCGAGCCGGTGCTTCGGATGCCGGGTGTGAAGAGCAGCTCGCGGATGAGGTTTTTGCGGATGAGGCGGGCTTCTTTGATGAAGACCTGGGGGAGGTTGTTGGGGTCGTTGACGGGGTAGAACTGCCCGTTGCCGGTCTGCGCGAGGTTGGCGAGGTTGGCGGCATCGTGCCCGTCGCCGACGCCGACGGTGGAGATCGTGATGCCCTGCTGGGCGAGGGTCGCGCCGAGGGTGAGCATGTTGGGCATCGCGCCGTGGCCGTCGGTGATGACGATGATGTGTTTGACGGCGGCGTCGGCGGTGGTGATGTTGCTCAGCGCGTTGACGGCGGCCTGGACGCCGGCGTTGATATCGGTGCCCCCGCCGGACTGCATGGAGCGGACGCGCTGCGCGGTGTCGGTGGGGTTGCTGTTGAGCCCGAGCTTGACCAGCCAGTGCGCGTTGCTGTCGAAGGCGACGACGCCGACGAGGTCCTGGGGGTAGAGGGTGGAGAGCGCGAGGACGGCGGCCTCGGCGGCGACGTTCTGCTGTGAGATACCGCTGCCCGCGACGTCGCCGAACATCGAGCCCGAGCGGTCGATGACCAGGACGAGCGCGCCCGAGGGGAGCTGGACCTGGCTGGGGATCTGGCAGGCGACGGGGAGGATGTACTTGTCGATGTCGGTATTGGTCCAGCCGCCCGGGCCAAAGGAGTCGGGGCCGCCGACCATGAGAAAGCCGCCGCCGAAGTCGTGGACGTAGCGTGCGAGGTTCTGCTGGACGAAGGGGGGGACGGCCTCGGCGGGGACGTTCTGGAAAATGATCGAGTCGTAGCCCTGCATGTCGCTGAGGCGCCGGGGCATGCCCTCGGGCGGGACGGTTCGGACAATTGCGCCGTGGGACGCGATCGCATCGGGCAGGATCTCGCCGGGCGTGCCACCGACGCCGTCGACGACAAGCACCGCGCCCCGGCCGGCGACAAGGGTAAACGCCTCGGCCTTGTCGTTGGCGACCACGGTATTGACCGAGCCGTCGGTCACGGCGGGCTCGAAGACGACCTCGTAGCGGTGGACGCCTGCCTCGTACATCGGGCGGTCGACGTAGGTCCGCAGGATGTAGTCGCCAAAGCCCGTGTCGCCGCCGTCCTCGGCCTCGCGGTTGACGCGCCGCCAGCGGTCGGCGGGGATCAGCCGACCCGTGCCCGGCACGTCGGGGCCATTCAGGTCGACCAGCTGGTTGTTCGACCCCACGCGGTGACGCAGCTGGATGTAGCCCGCGACCGGCGCGGTACCGCGCAGCACGACCTCGATGGGCACGGTCTGCCCCTCGCGCGCCTCGGTGGGCACATACACGCCCTCAACCATCACCTCGTTTTCGATGCTGTACTCGAGCGGCAGCACATCGATCGGGATGCCCGCGGCGGCGGCGGCGCGGGCGGCCTCCATCACGTTGCCCTCGGTAAAGTTGCCATCGCTCACCAGCAGCAGCCGCAATGCCGAATCGGCGCTCTGCTTGCTGGCCATGCCCGACTCGATCGCGCGCTGCGCGTTGGTGCCTTCGTAGGGCTGCTCGACCACGGCGTCGGGGAACGACGGCGTCCCCCGGCTTGGTGCACCGATCACGGTCGGCCGACCGTCGAACACCTGCGCACCAAAGGCGTCGCCCGAGCGTCCGCCCTGCGCGGCGGCGAGGATGTGGCGCTGGGCCCAGTCGCGGATGGTCAGGGGCTGGCCCGACTCGTCGGTGGCGCCGCCGGGCGCGCGGGCGAAGCGTTGGACGGATTCGCTGGTGTCGATCAGCGCGACGACGGTGAGCTCGTCGTGCTGCTGCACGGTGCGGAAGCCCGCGAGCAGGACGGTCGCGAGCAGCAGGAGGTACAGCCGGAGGTACACCGCCGACCACCGCCGCGGGGGCTCGAGCTGCTGGAGCGACCAGGCCCCGAGCACGAAGAACGGCAGCGCCGCCAGCGCGAGCAGCAGGTAGAACGGGTCGTCGAACGCGAGCTTGTCGGAGAGCCCGAAGGCGAACCACACCGCGGCCGCGAGCGCGGCCATGACGGCGAGCGCGACGGCCTGCCTGATGAGGACGGGCGGCTGCTCGAAGCGTTGGGTGAGGATGCCCAGCCCGGCCCAGACGAGCCAGAACGCGAGCAGGGCCATGCCGGTGATGTAGCCGACTGCCAGGATGAGGAGAAACGCGTCGAAGATCGCCCGGGCTCCTGCGGTGAGGTCACTCAACTATAGACGAAAACCCCTGCGGGGATGGGGAGTTTTGCCGCAGAGGATGTGGAGGGCGCAGAGGGACAATTCGTAACCGGAACAAGCCTGGAACGATCTCAGCCCGGACGGCATCCGTCTGGGCTTTCGCAAGATGCCGAGCATCAATGCCTGGCGATACGCGACGCCATTGAGGCATGACAACTCTCGCTCTGCGCCCTGGGCGCACTCTGCGGTGAACATCCGTAACGGCCGCCCTACTCGCCTGTACTTTCGGCAGGTGGGAGCTGATCCGGGGCTTCGGGCATCGACTCGAAGTAGTCGCGGATGCTGTCGTGGTAGCGGCGTGGGACACGGTCCTCGGTCACGGCTCGCTCGGCGGCGCGGCGGGCTTCGGTCACCGCGTTGTTGTACTCGACCTGCGCTTCGCCGGCCGCCATCTCGCCGTTCTCCGTCCATGTCGCGATGACCCGGCCTTCGCCGTTCTGGATGTCGTTGGCGGCGTGCGTGCCGGCGGGGTTGTAGCTCGAGTGCTGGCCATACGGGTTGCCGCCCGAGCCGGTGCCCCACTGCCCGGGCGTCCCGCCCTGGCCTGCGTTGGCCTGCTGGTTGAGCTGCTGCATCGACTGCTGCATCTGTTGTTGCTGCTGCTGCATCCGCTGGAGCTGGTTCTGCATCTGTGCCATCTGGTTGAGCGCCTGCTGCGCGGACGGGCCGCCCTGGCCTTGCCCTTGCCCTTGCTGCTGGCCTTGCCCTTGTTGCCCTTGTTGGCCTTGTTGTCCCTGCTGGCCCTGTTGACCTTGCTGTCCTTGTTGACCTTGCTGGCCCATCTGCTGCGCCATCTGTTGCAGGCCCTGCGCGAGCTGCTGCTGCATCTGGCCGGCCTGGCCCTGTCCCTGGCCTTGCTGCATCTGTTGCTGGAGCTGCTGCATCATCTGTTGCGACTGCTGCTGCGCCTGCTGCTGGCTCATGCCTTGCTGCTGGAGTTGTTGCTGCAACTGCTGCTGCATCTGTTGCATCTGCTGCTGGCTGGGCTGCTGGCCGCCCTGTTGTTGTTGCCCCCCCTGCTGCTGCTGGCCTTGCTGGCCCTGCTGCTGACCTTGCTGGCCTTGTGGGTTCTGTTGACCTTGCTGCTGGCCCTGTTGGTTTTGCTGGCCCTGATTTTGTTGACCTTGATTCTGTTGGCCCTGCTGGTTCTGCGGGCTCATGGCCTGCCGCATCTGCTGGGTCATCTGCTGCGCGGTCTGCTGCGCCTGCTGCTGGCTCATGCCGCTGTTTTGAAGCTGCTGCTGCAGGTTCTGCTGGGCCTGCTGCTGCGCGTTCTGCTGCGCCTGCTGCTGGTTCTGGGCGTGCTGCTGGAGCTGCTGGGCGAGGTTGTTGAGCTGCTGCTGCGCCTGCTGACGCTGCTCATCAGTCATGTCGTCCGCGTTCTCGATCTGGTCCTGCAGGTCTTCGATCGCCTGCGCCGCCTGATCAAAGTCGTTGCGACGCATCGCGGATTCGAAGTCGCTCGCGGGGCCGTCCATCCCCGAGTCGAGCTGGCTATTGCTGTTCTCCAGCGGGCGGTAGGTCGCCTCAACGACGTCCGACTCCTGCGCAAGCCGACTCTGCTCCTCGCTCGCGAGCGCCGCGGCTTCACGCAACAATTCCTCGGCCCGCTCGGGGTTGGCACGCAGCTCCTCCGACAGCGACATCATCTCTTCTTCAAACGGTGTGGGCTCGCCCTCGACAAAGGCCGCGCTGTCGGGCTCGTCGCTCTCGGGCAGACTCTGGGCCGTGTTAATGATGATCTCCTCGGCCTCCTGCGCGACGCGACGCTCCTGCTCTTTGGCTTCCTGCTTCGCGACCTGGTCCAGCGGGTCGGCCTCGGGCACAAACACCGCCGCCACCACCAGCCCCATCAGCACCGGCACAAAGTTCCACACCTTGGTCAGCCGCATCGGCACGGCCTGGGCCACCATCGACCCCGCACGCTGCGCCGCCTGGTCCGCGTCCTGGGCGATCTGCCTGGTCAGCTCCGTCTGCTCGGCCAGCGTCTGCGTGTACAGCGCGGTGCCCAGCTTGTCTTTCAGCTTCAGCTTGTCGTCCAGCAGCACCGCCGCATCGGCATCGCTCGGCATCGCACGCAGCGCCAGCGCCAACGCGCCAAGCACACCGGCCGCGAGCGGGATCGCGTACATCCACAGCGGCACAAAGCGCAGGGGCAAAAGCTGGTCAACGACACGCATCACACACGCGGCCGAGAGCGCCAGCAACAGCCCCCAGCCCAGCCAGCGCACCAGCGCCACGCCGACCACCCGCCGTTTGACCTTGGCTACGCTCCGCTGGATCGAGGTCATGTCTGGTTCCTTTTCGTTGAAGCCCACGGAAGCAAGATCGGCCTAATCAGTACTCGGCCGCAATCGCCAAGCCACACCGGCGATCGATCGTATCAATCGACGCATGGCCGGCCGACGGGGTTCCCGGCCGATTGCGGGCCCCACGCATCTTATCCCGCCAGTGCCGGCGATACCACAGTCGTTGTGCAGGAGTCCCAGTAACGCGGAATCCGGGCCCGGTCGTCGCAAAAACGCCGGACCGCCCCAGGCCGACCTGCCCCCCGCCGATGAACGGCCAGCCGAGGCGAGCGACGGCCCTGCCCAGCCGATACCACCCTCAGGGTTTGACGGGTCGGCCGGACTGTTTGGGTGTGGGCTTATGCCGGGCCCCCGCGTGGCCGATAACTCCTGCGTTGAGGCGCGGAGAGCAGAACCCCATGGCGATCGAAACCTGTCAATTCCGAGTGGTCGGCGTCGATAAAGACACCGGTGAGGATGTGTCCGTCGTGATCGAGGCGGCGACCAAGGCCGCGGTCGAGGTGAAGGCGGAGAAGCTGAACATCGACACGACGCACATCGTGCGGATGAAGCGGGCCGACGACCCGGTGGCCGACGAACACACGCAGTACCTGCTGGATGCGGCCGAGGCGCGTTCGACGACGCCGACCGACAAGCTCATCGAGGAGGTGGTCCCGCCCGAGACGCCGCGTGAGACGTTTACGGCGGCGCCCAAGCCCGCTTCGCTGACCCAGCATACCCCCAAGCCGACGCCCGACCAGGAGCCGGCCGTGATCGCCGCGGTGAGTCGCCCGGCGTACAGCGTGCCCAGCGTGAAGTGGTCGTCGCCCCGCCCCACCGGCAAGAGCGCGCTCGTGTTTGTCGCCGCGGTCTTGTTTGGCATCGCGGCCGGCGGGTACTACGTCCTGGTCCAACAGCCCATGTCCGCCAGCGCCGACGAGGCCCTGCTCTACGGCGACGACCTCTTCGACACGCCCGGAACAACGACCCCGGCGACCGACAACAACCGGCCGCGTCTCAACAACGCCAACGCCTTCGCGCAGCGCCAAGGCGGCGCCCCTTCCGCCAACCACACGCAGGCGCCCTCGACCAACCAAGCCAACACCCCACGCCCCGCGCCCGCCGCGCAACGCGTCCGGCTCGAGCTCCAGTCCGTCGTCGTCAGCCACGAGGGACGCTTCGCCCTCATCAACGGCAAGCTCACCCCCCAAGGCGGCGTCATCTCGGGCTGCACGCTCGTCACCGTCGCCGACGACTGGGTGCTGCTCGAACGGGGGGGCGAGCAGTTCGTCCTCCGCATCATCCCCAACGCCCCCGGCCAGTAGGCCGTGCACCATGCAATGCGACCCAAACAAAACACCACGCGAATCGCGTGGTGCTTTGCTCCAAGTCAAAAGGGTCGTTGTCGGTGACGCTTAGGCCGCACGCTTGGCGCGGGCCTTGTGCTTCTTGTGCGTCGGCTCGGGCTTGATGTCGCCGATCACCACCGGCTCGCTGTCGAGCCCGGCCACGGCATCCATCAAACGCTGGGTCTGCTCGGCCGCCCGGCTGCGCTGCAGCTCCAACTCCGTCGCGGCGAGCTCGGCCTGCTCACGCGCACTACGCGCCGCGGCCAACTCCTCATCCAACGTCGCCAGACGCGACTGCAACGCCGACGCCGCCTGCTTCAACTGATCACGCTGGCGCTCCGTCGCCTCACGCTGCTGCACAAAACGTACGCGGGCCTCGTCGGCCTCGGCCTGCGACGCCTCAAGCGACGCACGCTTCTGCGACAGCTCTTCCTCGTAACGCGACTTCTCCGCCGCGAATGCCGACGCCTGACGCTCGTGCCAGGCCATCAGCTCCGTCATCTTTGTCTCAACCGCCGATACCAGCCCGCTGACATCCGCCATCGGCGGACCCGCCTGGGGCATGGTTGCTTCCTGCTGCGTCATCGATTCTTCCTCCATCAAAGCCAGGGTTCCGTTCCTAACCCGCAAGATCGGCACAACCCCAACCCGACTTAAGCGGGCCCAAACCAAAGACACACAATTTCTCAAACCCATGCCCGCAGCGTCGCCAAAGCGATGCCGCGGGATCGACTAAACCCTACGCCTCGCTCGCGCGGATGAACTGCCGGTACAGGTGCGCGTAACGCCCGCCCGCCTCCAGCAGCTCCGCGTGGCTGCCACGCTCGACGATCCGGCCCGCCTCCAGCACCAGCACCACCCCCGCGTGGCGGATCGTGCTCAGGCGATGCGCTACCACAAAGCTCGTCCGGCCCGCCAGCAGTTTCGACAACGCCGACTGCACCCGCTGCTCGGTCATCGTGTCCACCGCACTGGTCGCCTCGTCCAAAATCAAAACACGCGGGTCCGCCAACATCGCTCGGCAAAAACAAACCAGCTGCCTTTGCCCCAGTGACAAGCTCCCGCCCTTCTCGCCCACATCCGTCATCAGCCCGTCCGACAGCGACTCAAAAATATCCAGACAACCCAGCTCCCGCGCCGCGTCGACAACTTCGTCATCCGTCGCATCAGGTCGGCCGATGCGGATGTTGTCCATCACGTTGCCCGAGAACAGGTAGTTGCTCTGCAGCACGATCCCAAGCTGACGCGCCAGCGAATCACCCGTCACCTTCCGCGTGTCGTAGCCATCGATCAACACCTTGCCACTCGTCGGCAGATAAAACTTCGCGATCAGCGAAATGATCGACGTCTTGCCGCTGCCGGTATGGCCCACCAACGCGACGGTCTGGCCCGGCTCCGCGACAAACGAGATGCCGTGCAACACGGGTTTGCCCGGCAGGTAGCCAAACGTCACATCCTCCAGCTCCACCCGGCCGTCGATCCGCGGCAGCTCGACCGCGTCGTCGTCGTCCAGCCGTTCGGGTTCGGTATCGAGCAGGCCGAACACGCGCTCCGCCCCCGCCATCGCGGTCAGCGCGTCGTTGTACTGACGCCCGATCGTCGCGATCGGATTAAAAAACTGCGGCATCAATAACGCAAACACCACGAGCGCCCCAAACAATTCCTCGTCCGAGCCCCCCGCCCAGCCCGCAAAAAACTGCGACCGCAGCACCTGCACGCCGCCCAGCGCGAGCAGCACCGCCATGAAAAACTGGCTGTTCAATTCCAGGAAAGGCAGGAACACCGCCTGCAGCTTCGACGAACGCACGTGGTAGTCCGCGTGGTCTTCCACCAGCCCGCCAAACAGCTCGGCGTTGACGTCCTGCCGCACAAAACCCTGCGTCACCCGGATGCCGTTGATCGACTCCGCCAGTGTCGCGGTCACTCGGCTGTAGCTCTCCTGCGTCGCGCGGTACATCACGCTCAGGCGGTCACGGAAAAACTTACTCACCCACCACAAGAGCGGCCCCATCGCGAGCACCACCAGAAACAACGGCGGGTCGTACCACAGCATGATCGCCGCCGAGACCACCATCATCCCCACCTGCACCATCGACACGAACACCACGTTCTGCACCCCCAGCCGGACCGCCTCCGCATCGGACGTGATCCGCGAGATGATCCGGCCAAGCTTCGTGCGGTCATAGAACGACATCGACATGTCCTGCAGGTGGTCAAACACCTGCCCCCGCAGGTCCTGTACCACCGCCTCACCCAGCCCGAGCGCGAGCTTCATGCGGTAGTGGAACACCACGGCCGTGGACAGCGCGAGCAGCAGAAACCCCAGCGCTCCCAGCCAAACCCCGCGCATGTCCTGCGCGAGCACGGGCCCGTTGAGCACCGCGCCCAGGCACCACGCCATCGCCGGCAGTTGGATCCCGCGCAAGATGACCAGCCCGATGAGCGTGTTCCGCGTCCGGGCGTGAGGCGAGGTATAGCCCCACAGCCGACGGATAATCGCCATGCTCAAAGGCCGCTGCTTCTTCTCGCGGTCGGACTGATCCACATGCGTCAGCACGGGCGGGTTGGATGGATTGGAGGTATTCATTTTAAACCACGAAGGCGCGAAGACACGAAGGAAGACACTGGCACTAGGAATAGACGATGCGCTGGATGCCTTCACGGAGTACAGCGGTCTTGAAGTTCATGAGGTAGCCAAGTTTGAGGCCGGTGGCTTTGAGGTAAGCGATCACTTGTGCACGATGGACGTCAGCCAGCACATCAACCGTCTTCAACTCGATCAAAAAAAATCCGGGGAACACGATATCCAGACGGCCTTCACCGACTGAAACGCCTCGGTACAACACCTGCACGGGCTGCTCAATGACATGCTCGATCCCGAGATGGTGCAATTCAACCGACATCGCACTTTGGTACGTCTTTTCGAGATAGCCTGGCCCTAATGCACGATGGACCTCGATACCGGCTCCGATGACCCGTTTCGCCAACGCCTCGGTTTCATGGCCTAGATCAAACATGGGTTCCCCTCTGTCTTCCTTTCCGGCCTGCCTTACTTCGTGCCTTCGCGCCTTCGTGGTTCAACTACTCCCCCTCCGAAATCCCCAGCAGCCGGCGCGACTCTTCGTCCGCCATCTGGACCTCCGCCGCCTGGCGGTAGTGGTCGCTGGACTCCATCAACTCGTCGTGCGTGCCGACCTCGGTGACTCGGCCGTCCTCCATCACCACCACGCGGTCGGCACGTTTGAGCGTCGAAAAACGATGCGCCACGATAAACGTCGTTCGGTTCTGCATCGCGCGGTCCATCGCCTGCATGATCAGGTGCTCGGTCTCCGGGTCGATCGCGGCGGTCGGGTCGTCCATCAGCAGGATCGGCGGGTCCAGCAGGATCGCCCGTGCGATCGCGAGGCGCTGACGCTGCCCGCCCGAAAGCCCGTTGCCGCCTTCGGTCAGGACCGTGTCGTAGCCCTCGTCCAGTTCGCCCATGACAAAGC
>JBITAC010000070.1:0-4147 GCA_044439905.1 Phycisphaerales bacterium JB063
TCGTCGTTGGCGAGCAGGAGGTTCTCAATCCCGATCTTCTCAAGCACGCGGGTGTGCATCTGGTAGGACCACTGGTCTTTGCCGGTGACGCCGCTGGTCTCGATGTGGCTGAGGAACGCGCGGTAGTCCGTGCCGTATTCGGCCATGAGCTGTGTGAACTCGGGCGAACCGACTTCCTTGCAGCCCGAGCAGATCACGAGGGTCGAGCGGTCATGCAGCGCGGGCAGCGCCATCACGACGCCCTTGATGGTCTGATAGAAGCTCTCGTCGAGCGGGTAGCCGCCGGCGGAGGTGACGACCAGGTCGTAGGGCTGCTCGATGTCGGCCGAGGTCCAGTCGCCGACTTGGGCGCAGCCCGCGAGGTGGGCCTCGACCATGTCGCCGGCGTAGATGCCGGCGGGCTTGCGGTCGTGGGTGATCGCGCAGTTGACGAGGAAGTCGCAGCCGGCCTTCTGCGCGACCGCCATCGCGATGTGGTGACACGGGTTGCCTTCCATCAGCCCCTCGCGGGAGTTGAGGTCGCCCATGGTCTGGAAGCCGTGGAAACGCTGCACCGTCGCGAGGTCCACCAGGCCCGGGCAGATCCCTTTGCGCCCGCCGCTGTACCCGGCCATGAAATGCGGCTCGATCAGACCCGTCACGATCTTCATGTCCGCCTCGGCGTAAAGCGTATTGATGCTTACCGGCGGGTTGTCGCTCACACGCACGTGCGTCTCGGTCGCGTCGGCCTCATGGTCCACCACCGTGCATCGGCGCAGCAGGTCACGCCCGAGCATGTGCTCACGCTCCGCGTCGGTCGAGGGCCGGTGCATGCCCGTCGCGATCAGGATCGTGCACGCGCTGTCGGGGACGCCGGCGGCGTTAAGCTCTTCAAGGATCGCGGTGATCAGCAGCTCGTTGGGCACGGGCCGGGTGATATCGCTCATCGTGATACACACACTTGCGGGCTTCTGGCGCTCGGCAATCGTGCGCAGTGGGTCGGACCCGATGGGGTTTTGCAACGCGTCCCTGACCGCCGCCTGTGGGTCAGCCAGCGCGGGGATCGTCGGGCCGTTCAACAAGTCGGCGGAGTCGGGGACGTGGAGGGTGACAGTATCTCGGCCGTAGCGGAGGGTTGTCGTTTGCATAACAGGGCTCCGAAAATCCAGGAAGGCGATACACCATCATAGGTCTCACGGGCGATGGGCACCGGCCTATGACCCGCGGTTTTGCGACGCTAATATTGCGCGTATTCGTGCATTTACAGGGGGTTTTTATAGCATCGACTCGATCACTGGCCGCGGCAGGCCCAGGAAGTTGGCGAGCAGGGTGGGGCCTTCGACCGTCAGGAAGCTTTCGGGATGGAACTGTACCCCCTCGAGTCGGGCGTGGTCGCTGGCAAACGCGCCGGGCTTGCTGCGCAGCCCCATGATCTCGCCCTCGTCGGTCCAGGCGGTGACCTCGAACCGGTCGCTGTCGAAGCTGTCCTTGTTGATGATGAGCGAGTGGTAGCGGGTGGCGGTGAAGGGGTTGCTCATGCCGACGAACAGGCCGCGTCCGTCGTGGTGGACAGGGCTGGTCTTGCCGTGCATGAGTTTGGTGTGGCGTTCGACGACCATGCCGAACTTTTGGCCGATGGACTGGTGCCCGAGGCAGACACCCAGCAGGGGGGTCTTGCCCGCGAAGGTGTCGATGACGTCCATGGACACGCCCGCCTCGTTGGGCGTGCAGGGTCCGGGGGAGACGATGACGTGCGTCGGCTCCATGGCCAGGGCTTCCTGGGCGGTGATCTTGTCGTTGCGCACGACCTTGATCGGCAGCGACTCGGGGTCGTCCCCCCGGGCGACCATCAACTCCCCGATCCGCTGGACAAGGTTGTAAGTGAAGCTGTCGTAGTTGTCGATGATGAGGATCATGGGGGATCAAAGCTCGTGGCGGCGTAGATCAGGGCCACGGTCGTGGTGGCCACAGCAAGCCCTAAGTATATGCGGCGGGCGGTCCGGCAGGCTGGGCGCGGAGGCGAGCATGCCAGCAGTATGCACCAGGGCAGGATCGCAACCGTTGCGGCCACGACTTGCCAAACCGTGGACCAACTCGCCGTCCAGCGGAGCAAGCCGGGCAGGTTAATTTTGTAGGCCAGCGCGACCCGCGACGCGTACGGCAGCCCGAGACCGACCACTGCACACAGCACCACCGCGGTGGCGAGCTCGGTGACCCACGCCTTCGCAATCGGGATCGGCGCGTCGTAGGGGGAGGGCTCGGTCACGGCATCAATTCCTGACGATAGTGCTGTCGCCACAGCTATGGATGGCTCAACCCACCACTAGATTGATCAGCTTCTTGGGCACAACAATCACCTTGCGGATGGCCTTGCCTTCCAGATGCTCCGCCACGTTGGCGTCCTGCTTCGCCAACGCCTCGATCGCGTCGTTGTCCGCATCCACGGGGACCATCACCTTGCCACGCAGTTTGCCGTTGACCTGGATAGGCATCTCGATGGCGTCGACCTTGAGGGCGTTTTCATCCCACGTCGGCCAGTCGGTGTCGGCGAGGAAGGTCGTGTGGCCGAGTTTCGCCCACAGCTCCTCCGCGACGTGCGGGGCGATCGGGTTGAGCAGGCGGACCAGCGCCTCGACGGCCGCGCGGGGCGGGGCGGGTTGGCCAACAAGCGTGTTGTTGAGCTCGATCAGCGCGGCGATGGCGACGTTGAAGTGCATGCCCTCCATCGCCTCGGTGACGCGCTTGATCGTGCTGTGCACTTTGCGGTTGAGGTCTTCGTCGGGTTCGGTATCCGCGACGTGCAGCTTGCCGGTCTCTTCGTCGAGCACGACCCGCCAGAGGCGGTTGAGGAAGCGGTGGACGCCAACGATGTCCGCGGTGTTCCAGACCTTGCTCTGCTCAAGCGGGCCCATGTACATCTCGTACAGCCGGAGCGTGTCGCAGCCGAAGTCTTCGCAGACGGTTTCGGGGCCAATCGCATTTTTGAGAGATTTTCCCATTTTCCCGAACTCTTCGGTAACGGGTTGTCCTTCGTAGGCATAGGACGTGCCCTTGCTGCCTTGGGTCTCGGCGGCGGGCTTGCCGTCAGTGGTCGTGACCTTCGCCGCCTCGACGGGCATGCCGCGCTCGTCGCGATAGCAGTAGGCCTGGATGTACCCCTGCGCGAAGTAACGCCCGAACGGCTCGGGGGTGGACGCCACGCCGATGTCGTGGAGGAATTTGTGCCAGAAGCGCGCGTAGAGCAGGTGCAGCACCGCGTGCTCCGCGCCGCCGACGTAGAGGTCGACGCCGCCGGCGTGTTGGCCGCCGGATTCCTTCTCGCTGACCATCCAGTAGGCCTCGGCGTCTTTACCGACGAGTGACTCATTATTCCGGTTGTCAAGATATCGAAGGTAGTACCAGCACGAGCCCGCCCAGTTGGGCATGGTGTTGAGCTCGCGTTGATACTTGACGCCGTCGATCGTGACGTGTTTCCAGTCGTCGCTGGCCCGGCCCAGGGGGGGCTGCGGGGGCGCGTCCGGGTTGTCACTCCCGGTGGGCTTGAAGTCGTCCATCTCGGGCAATTCGACGGGCAGGTCGGCGACATCGACGGTGCGGATCTCGCCGTCGGGCCCATGCAGGATGGGGAACGGCTCGCCCCAGTAGCGCTGCCGGCTGAATAGCCAGTCGCGGAGCTTGTAGTTGATCTTCGGTGAGCCGAGGTTCCGCCTTGTCAATGCGCGGATGATCTTGTCTTTCGCATCGTCCGTCTGTTGACCACTGATGCTCAAGGTGGGAACGAGCCCATCATTGGGAACAGACGAGTTGATGCTTACGCCTTTGCCGCAAAATGGCTTCAGAAGTTGTATGTCGAAAAACTCATCGAACGCAGCCTGCTTGGCTTCACTTCCATCCGTTCCTGCATTACGCAGCTCTAAATCACGCTGGAGTATGCCAATCTCTTGCGCATGGTTTTTGTCGTAGTACGAATCGTCGGGTGGCATCACGACACAACGAATTGGCAGATCAAACTTCTTAGCAAAAGCAAAGTCGCGTTCGTCGTGCGCGGGTACCGCCATGATCGCGCCGGTGCCGTAGCCCATCATGACGTAGTCGGCGACCCAGACGGGGACCTTCTGCCCGTTGACGGGGTTGACGGCGTAGCCGCCGGTGAAGACGCCGGTCTTTT
>JBITAC010000071.1:0-28797 GCA_044439905.1 Phycisphaerales bacterium JB063
CGTGCCATCCGCCTCGACCAGCGCGAGGTACTCGCCGCCTGCGCCCAGCGCGAAGTTGGTGTGCAGCTCGGTGCCGTCGGCGTCGGCGCGGTCTTTGTTAGAGGCAAAGACGACGAGGTACTCGCCGGGGTCGAGCGAGACCGCGGGGAAGGTCCACTCCGTCAGACGGTCGGCCTTGTCGGTGAGGTGCCAGCCGTCGAGGTCGAGCGCGGTGTCGCCGGCGTTGTAGATCTCGATCCAGTCGGAGCTGTCGCCGTCTTCGTCGTCGAGCGTATTGTCGTTGGACGCGAGGAACTCGGTGATGATGGGCACCGCGGTGAACAGCAGCCGAGGCTCAAGGGTCTCGAGCGCGGCGGGGTGAGTCGAATTTGAGTCAGAACGACGACGCGCAGCAACAGCCGGGCGGTAAGAAGGCGCAGAAAAAAGCATGCGGTTTCCTAGCGATAAGCACTGATTCCACCCAGTTGTTTTGTACTGCGTCGTTTCGTTAGCAGTGCTAACAGCATACGCCGACAAGCCCGTTGAGGCAAGAAAAATAGGCCTTGTTCGTGGGGTGCCGGGCGAGTCGACCCGCGTGCCCAGCCGAGTCGGCGGTTGGCTGGCTATGGGGGCCTGTGTCGGTGATAATGGGGGTATGGCTCTATCCCTCGTGACCCTCGGCCTCACCCTGGCGCAGCAATCGCAAAGTGCCCCACCCGACCGCTCGCTGCTCGTCTGGGCCGTCGTCGCGTTCGGGCTAGCGGTACTGCTGGTGGTGGTCGAGGCGTTTATGCCCTCGGGCGGGATCGTGGGGGCCTTGGCGGGGGTGTGCGCGGTGGTCGGCATCGTCCTCTTCTTTAATATTGACACGCTCTGGGGCATGATCTCCATGGCGATTACCTTGATCGCCCTGCCGTTTCTGATTGCCGGGCTGATCTGGGTTTGGCCCAACACCGCGTTTGGGCGATGGGTCACGCTCGGGGATGACGACGCGGGCGAGCTAGAGGGCAACGGCCCCAATGCGGACAGCGACGGGGCCGTCACAGTGGGCACGCTTGGCATGACGCTGACCGATCTGCGCCCCGTCGGGGCGTGTCGATTGGAGGGTCGGCGGACCGACTGCATCGCCCTCTCAGGCGTCATCCCCTCGGGCACGCCGGTGAAGGTTGTCTCCGTTGAGGGCTCGACGGTCAAGGTTAAGCCCGACCCCGGCACGTAGCTCGCGCTGCCACCTCCCGCTGCGATTGATCAGCCGGCTGTATCGGCTGTGTGGGTTGTGCAATGCGCGACCAACCAACGCATGAAAACAGGCATACGATGTCTTGCGTATTCGGGTTTGCCCCGGTGGTGAGCCGATAATGGAGTCACCGGGACCGCGTCCTTCGCTTGGAAAGGGATTTGCCCGATGGCCCGACCGATCAAGATTGCTTCGATCCGCCCGCTGGTCCGCTATGTCGATCGTGACCAGGCGGTAGTTGATACGCACATCACGACGCTGCCTGTGCTGCCGCGCGACACGACCCACCGTACGGCTGATAACCCGGTGGTCTACGTCATGGCGGAGCTTGAAGGCATGGACGGTTTCCACGACGAGGGGTGTGGCCGACTCCGGCTCAAACGCGAGGGCGACCACTACGAGGGCGGGTTCCGTTTCGGCATTGAAGCGCCGCGGCGCTGGTGGCCCGCGGGCATGGGGGACCAGCCGCTCTATACCTTGTCGGTCAGCTTGATCGTCGGGGATGAGGTTGCGGACCGCCAGGAGGTGCAGATCGGCCTCGCGTCGATCCGAAGAGACCGCGTGCTCGGGCGCGACCTGCCGCCGTCGCTGCTGGTCAACGGAAAAATCTGCGAAGTCGTCGAGGTCGTCGTCGTCGACCAGATCGATGAGAACCAACTGCTCCCGGCCAACGGCGAGTCCCTGCTTCTGGTGCGAGACCATTTCGGGGAAGAGCGTTTGTACAAGGCCGCAGATATGGCGGGTGTCCTCGCGGTCCAGGCCGTGCCCATCGACCCCCATGCCGACCCGATGCGTCAGGTACACAGCCAGGTCGACCGCCTCGCGGGCCACCCGAGCTTGGCGGGCTACTACGTCGGGCACCTCGGGGCGCTGCGTGACTCGGTCGCCGCGAAGCTGCGTGTCCTCGACCCGACCCGCGCGGTATTCACGGCCTTCCCGCTTGATGGTGCTGCGTAAGAACGCTTGTCGTCCGCGAGCGTGTGAAGTTTGTAGCGATCCAAGTGATTGCGGCGGGGTGGAGGGCCATGCGCTCAGGTCTTAGGCCGATACGGGCTAATCGTGCTATCCTTGCAG
This sequence comes from Phycisphaerales bacterium JB063, assembly GCA_044439905.1. Taxonomy (GTDB): domain Bacteria; phylum Planctomycetota; class Phycisphaerae; order Phycisphaerales; family Phycisphaeraceae; genus JAHQVV01. The sequence goes on from JBITAC010000071.1 coordinate 2,291, forward strand.
GTTCGTAACCCCCACGGGCGCACGCGCGTCTTTGAGGGTAGTACTCAATCGAACCACAACGCTGGAGCAGACAATGCAGATTCGTCACATGATCATGGGCCTGGGCCTCGCCACTCTTTCCGCAGTCGCGACCGGCTGCGCCAACAACGCCACCGCGACGGACTCGGACGCCTGGGTCACACTCTTCGACGGCAGCAACACCGACCACTGGCGCGGCTTCCGCCAAGACGCCTTCCCGACCCAGGGCTGGGAGATCACCGACGCGGGCGAGCTGCACAAGATCGCAGGCGCGGGCGGCGGCGACATCGTCACCGTGGAGACCTACGACAGCTTTGAGCTGGTCTGGGAGTGGCGGGTCGCACGCGGCGCGAACTCGGGTGTGATGTACCACGTCGCCGAGGCCGACGACCTGGGCGCGACCTACCTCACCGGCCCCGAGTACCAGATCCTCGAAGACGCGAACCACGGCGACGGGCAGAACGCACTCACCAGCGCCGCCGCGCTCTACGCCCTGATCGCCTGCAACGACAAGAAAGAACTCGCGCCCATCGGCGAGTGGAACAGTTCACGCCTGCTGGTCGAGGGCAACCACGTCGAGCACTGGCTCAACGGCGAGCAGGTGGTGACGTACGAGCTCGAGAGTGAAGAGCTGCTCGCGCTGATCGCCAACAGTAAGTTCAAGGACTGGCCCCGCTTCGCCCGCGAGGGCGAGGGCCACATCGCCCTGCAGGACCACGGCGACGACGTCTGGTTCCGCAACATCCGTATCCGCGAAATCGAAGAGTAGTGTGAACCCCGCGTCCGCGCAACGCACTGAATCGGTAACCCGAGGTGTGGCTATGAAAACCTACAGCATCTTTCCGACCGCCCTGCTGCTCGCGGCGTTGGTCGCGTTGCCCGAGGCGACGACGGAGAAGAACGCCGATACCGAAGCGGTAGAGGCCGTGAAACTGCTGCAGGATGAGCCCGGCGAGGTTGCGGGTGATGAAGAAGACGCTGTCGTTTCCGCCGCGGCCCTGCTCGAGCGCATCGAGCAGGCCGCGGCGGAGATGCAGACCCTGCGCTGCCGGGTGCGATACACCCGGGTGCAGGGCCTGCTCGGGGACGAACAGCGCCGCTTTGGCGACCTGTTCTACGCCGCCGCTAACGACGATGAGCCAACGCGTTTCGCGATCCACCTCGACGGCCTTGTGCTCGACGATCGGATGCGGACGATCGACCAGTGGTTTATCTACGACAGCCGATTCCTGCTCGAACGCAACCACGACGACCAGACCGCGACCCGCCGGGAGATTCGTTCTGCCGATGCGGAAAACGAAGAGACCCTTGCCCTCGACAGCGGCACGATCCCCATCCCCCTTCGCCTGAAGAAGGACGATGTGCTCGCTCAATATGACGCTGTACAGCGCGGTGACGAAACCGTCGGCGACTGGACCCTGCACCACCTCGAGCTCACCCCCAAGCAGGACGCGGCACAAGGCGGCGACGACCCGGCCGTACTCCACCTGTGGTTCGACAGCGAGACACTACTGCTGACTAAGGTCGTGACGGTCGAGGGCAACGACCAGATCGAGCTGCTCTTTGCCCCGAGCGAGATGCAGCCCAACGCCGAGATCGCCCCCGGCACTTTTGATACCACGCTGCCCGACGAGGCCGACGGCTGGGATGTGCAGGACGTGCCGTTGGAGTAGTGCTGTGTATGATTCATAAGCCGAGCCGAGGCATGACTCAAACCGGCAGCGCATCCAGCAGCCGATCGACCTGTTCAATTCCGTTATAGAAGTGTGGGCTGGCACGCAGACGTCCGCCGCGCATCGCGACGATGATGCGTTTGGACTGAAGCTGTTGTTCGGCCGCCGCCGGGTCGACGCCGACCGGCGGGACAAAAGACACGATCCCGCTACGCTCGTCGGGGCCGTCCGGGGAGACGACGCGGTACCCCTTGTCCGCGAGCCCCGCACGCAGATGCTGGTTGAGCGTATCGACGCGCTGCCAGACCGTGTCGATACCGACCTCGGTCAGCAGCGACAAACTCGCCCCCAGCGCCTTGAGGCCCGAGATGTTCCAGCAGCCCGGCTCAAACCGGCGGGCATCGGGCAGATACTGCTCGTCATAGTTGCCAAAGTCCATCGGGTTGACCCGGCCTAGCCACCCCGCGATCGGAGGATGGACCTTCGCCGCAAGGTCTTCGTGGCAGTACAAAAACCCCGCGCCCTCGGGGCCGAGCATCCACTTATGCCCGTCGGCCGAGAGGAAGTCGACCCCCTGCCCCTGGACATCGACCGGCAATACGCCCACACTCTGGATCGCATCCACACACAGCAGCCCCCCCACCGCATGGACCGCGTCGGCGATCGGTTTGAGGTCGATTCGAAACCCGCTGGCGTACTGCACATGCGACAGTGAAACGACACGCGTTCGGCTATCGATCAGGTCGAGGACCGACTGCACGTCGATCCGCAGGTCATGCTGCTGTTTCGCCTCGACGACCTCGACGCCGTGGCGTTTGAGGTCGGTCCACGGGTAGCGGTTGGCGGGGTACTCGACATCGGTGATCACCACGCGGTCCCCCGACCGCCAATCCAATCCGCCCGCGAGCATCGCTAGGCCCGTCGTCGTGTTCGGGATAAACGCGATCTCGTGCGGACCTCGGGCATTGATCAAACCCGCAGCGACCTGCTTCACCCGAACAACATCGCCGTACCACCCCGGTGAGAGGTAAGCCTGTCGGCTGCATTCCTCCGCCGCGTCACGCATCGCCCGGGCTGCCCGGGCAGACATCGGTGCCACCGCCGCGTGGTTGAAGAAATCGGTCCCGCCAAGCACAGGGAACTCGGCGGCCAGGTCAAGCGTTAAGGGGGGAGCATGCTTCATGGTCGCGACGATCCTAGACTATAGAGACATGACCATGCAATCCCCCAGCCGTCGCAAACGTACGCCACGCGGACCTGCTCGCCCCTGCGCCATGGCGGTGCGCTGGTGTGCGCTGCTTTTGTTCGTGACCAGCTGCTTCTTCGCCAGCCGGGTGTCCGCGCAGCCCGCTGCCGAGCAGCCTGGCGAACAACTCAGCCCGCTCGTGCAACGCCTGCTCGAGGACGACCTGCTCTCCGACACCCAGCGCCGCGATGCGATGATCTTCCACGGGCAGTGGACGCAAGTCGATGCGCCGTCCGCAACGGAGCAAATGCGCATCGCTGCCGCGTGCTACGACCGGGCATACATCGCCGACGCTGACGACCTTGCGGCTGTACTCGCCCCGCTCATCGAAGATGGGCTCGATGTCGGCAACCACGCGGCGCTCAATGATGCGCTCTTTCATCTTGCATCGCTCTACCAACGTATCGGCCAGCCAGGTATGGCGGTAGCGTCGGCCGAGGACCTCGACCACCACGTCTCGGGCCTGCCCTGGCGTGTCCTGCTTGCTCAGGCGCACGAGGACCTGGGGCAGTACGACGAAGCGATCGCACAGCTCAGCATGTTGCGTGCGCTTGTGCTGGCCGATCCCGACGCCCTGACCGACGCGGCCGACCTCACCGCCGCGGCCGAGGCGGTCGTCATCCTCGCGCGGCTTGAGGGCCGACCGTCTACCGATTTCCACATTGCGAACCAGCTCCTCAGCCGGGCGCATGAAGAGGCCGACCCGCTCTACTGGCCCGCGTATGTCGCCGAGGCACGCTTGCTGTTCGAGCACGGCAACCCGGCGCAGGCGATGGAAGTCATTGCCCAGGCCCTCGCGCTCAACCCCAGCAGCAGTGAGGCGTGGTACCTGCTGGGCACGATGATGTCGCGGTTTTTCAACTTCGAGGCCGCGAACCGCGCCGTGCAGAAGCTGTACACGATCAACCCGGCCCACCCGCTGGGCGATGCGTTAGCGACGCAGATCGCACTACGCCAAAAGGATGTCGAGGCCGCACAAGAGGCCGTAAGCCAAGGGCTTCGTCGCAACCCTGAGATGCGTTTACTCATCGCACTCAACGCCGCGACCCAGGCGATGCGGTATGACGAGGACGCGACCGATAGAGCTTTGGACGTGTTTGAAACGCTCGCGCCGGGCAACCCGCTTGCGCGGTTCCATGTCGGCCGAGCCCTCTCGGATGCCCGGCAGTATGAACTCGCCGAGCCCTACCTCGCCGGTGCGATCGAGCTCCAGCCCGGCTGGTCCCTGCCGCAGCTTGAACTGGGCCAGCTCTACATGCAGTGGGGCAACCTCGAACGCGCCGCCGCGCAGCTCCAGCAGGCCGCCGCGCTCGACCCGTTCCATAAGGACATCACCAACTCCCTCCGCCTCGCACAGGAGATGCTCGGCTACGACACGATCGAAACCGACCACTTCATCGTCCGCTACCGCCCGGGCGTCGACGAGGTTCTGGCGCGGGACATGGCCCGACGCCTCCAGCCCATGGCAGACCTGTTTGCGGAGCGGTTTGGGCAGGCACCGACCGAAAAAACGCAGGTCGATCTAATGCCCGACGACGAGCACTTCGCGGTGCGTGTCACAGGCATGCCCGACATCTGGACAATCGCGGCGTGTACGGGTGACGTCATCGCAATGACACCGCCCCGTCCCGGCCCGAAGCGCGCCTTTGGCACGTTCAACTGGCTCAATGTCATGCGCCACGAGTACACGCACACCGTCAACCTGAGCCAGACGCACAACCGCGTCCCGCACTGGTTTACCGAGGGCTGCGCCGTCAACATGGAAACAACGGGCCGGCGGTGGAGCCAGTACCAGCTCCTCGCCGAGTGCTACGCGAACGACAAGCTCTTCGCCTTTGACGACCTGAACTGGGGCTTCATCCGCCCGACCGAAGAGTATCACCGACCGCTCGCCTACGCACAGTCCGCCTGGATCATGCAGTACATCGAGGCGGTCTACGGATGGGACAAAGCGCACGAACTGCTCCACCGATTCGAAGATGGGTTCGGGGACCGTGCGGCGATGGAAGCGACTTTTGGCATGACTGTCGAGGCGTTCATGGCGTCCTTCCTCGAGTGGGCGGGTGAAGACGTCGCGGCCTGGGGGATGTCGGATTATGGGGGGCAGGTGGATTTACCGGGTATCGACGAGCTGCTTGCATGGCAGTCGTTGCGTGACACGGGCGATGCCGAGTTTGATCAGGCGATGGCGGATGCGCTGGACAGCCCCGAGGCGCTTCGCCTGCTGGCGCAGCACGCGCTGCAGGGTGACGATGTGGAGCAGGCCATCGCGGGGCTCAGCGCCTACCGCGACGCCCGCCCCGCCGACCCCTGGAGCCATCGCCAACTCACGCGCATCGCGATCGAGCAGGGACGGGCCGCAGACGCGATCGAGTCTATGACCTACCTGGATAAAATCGAAGGCGATGCACCTGAGTATGCCATCGAACTCACGCGGGTCCACCGGCGGGCGGGCCGGTTGGAAGAAGCCCTGTTTTATGCGGAGCGTGCTGTCCTGCGTGAGCCGTACAACCCGACATTCCGTGAGTTGGTGGCAACGGTCGCGGTGCAGTCGGGGGACTGGGAGCTTGGCGCGTTTCACATCGAAGCGCTCTCGTTGATCGAACCCGGCCGCTCGATCCACCCGCGGCGCCTGGCGGCCGTCTATCGTCGGCTCGGGCGTGAGGCGGATGCGGCGGCGGCTGAGGCAAGAGCCGAGGAACTCAAAGTGTTAGAATAGTGGGTTCATCCCATCCACCGCCCGAGCCCACGTCCGCAGAAGAAAGCAGCCGGAGATGTCAGACCCGCAAAGCCCCACCCCGCCGCCCAGCCCCGGGCCCAACTCGCCCGAGGAGATCATCTTCGACGATAACCTTCAAGAGTTTGCGACGAAGGTCGGCCATATCTGTGCCCTGGAAACCAGCGGCAAGCTTCCGCCCGGAGAGGCCTACCAGCGCATCCGCTCGCTTTGGAAGCTGCTCAAAACCAGCAAGAAGAACCTGCGTATCGGCAAGGACACGCCATGAACCTCGGTGTGATCCTCCCCGCTGCCGGGCTTGGACGACGATTCGCGGCCGGGGCCGTCTCCGCGTCGAGCAAGATCGAGTTTGAGTTGGACGGCAAGGCGGTATTCCTCCACGCGGCCGAGCGTTTCCTTGGCCGGGCCGAGGTCGTGCAGGTGCTGCTCGCGGTCGACCCCGACAAACTCGAAGACTTCCGCTTCCGGTGGGAAGACAAGCTGTCGTTCCTCGGCATCACGCTCGTGCCCGGCGGCAAACAGGACCGATGGGAAACCGTCAAGCTCGCACTTACGCACCTCTCCCCGGATGTCACCCACATCGCGGTGCACGACGCGGCGCGGCCGTTGGCCTCCTCCAAGATGATTGACCGAGTCCTTGCGGCGGTGGCGCAGCATTGCGCCGTTGTCCCCGGGCTCTCGATGGCGGACACGGTCAAGCGCGCCGAGTCGGCCCAGCCGACCGCCACGGACCCGCTGGATGCGCTGCTGGGGCACGCAGGCTCCGCGGCTCACGCGGCGAAAATACTCGAAACCGTCCCCCGTGAAGGGCTCTGGCGTGTGCAGACCCCGCAAGTGTTCGAGCGGCAACTGCTCGAATTATGCTACGCAAAGATCGATGCTTCATCGGCGCAAGGCATCACCGACGATGCGAGCGTCGTCGAACGCGCGGGGCACCCGGTCTACATCGTCGAAGGCGACCCGCTCAACCTGAAGCTCACCCACCCGGCGGATGCGGAGCTGCTTGAGGCCGTGCTGAAACTACGCAACGAGTCGTCGGCGAAGCAGGCGGCCGAGCGCGTTCTATTCGGCGACGACGAGGATTGATTGCCTACGTGTTTCTTCGGTGTGGAACTACTTCGATTCGACCACACCATGGTCATCGACGGTCTCTTCGAGTTCGCCCTCATCGAGCCAAGCCAAGGCCTCTTCATCGCCCATGAGCCAGCCGTCGAGAAATGCTGTGGTGGACTGCCGGATCAGGTCATGGATGACGGGGTCTTGGCGAGGGTCAACGCCCTCTCGCTGACGCCGACGTTCCATGAGTCGGCTGCGTTCGCCGTTGAGCGGGGGCCCACCGAGGACCATGTGGTCCCCGCCCTCGAAAGTGATGAGGTAGTGAGCCGCCCCGCCGTCTTCCCGGCCGAGTAGATGGTCGAAGGGGACGCGCCGCTGCAACGCGGTGGTATCGCTGACCGGGCTGGTATCGAGCGTTCCGGTGAAGTGGAACGTCGGGATACGGATCGTCGCAAACGCACGCTCGTATTGGTTTTCATGACGCGGAACGGGGCTGCTGAGCGGGATCGCCACATCGATCCGCTCGTCACGGAAGGCGTCCTGCCCACGCAGACCGCTGGCCTGCCCCGCGAGGACAAGGCAGGTCCATGCGCCATAGGAGTGCCCGGCGATGGCGATGTGCTCAAGATCGAGCTGCCCGTGCAGCGGGGAATCGACATCGTCCTGCGTCGACTCCAGCGTATCGAGCACGAACGGGACATCGCCCGCGCGGTTGATGGAGGCCTGCCAGTCCATCGTCGCCCGACGCATCGCCTGCAGGCGTTCACGCGCGGGGACATCACGCCAGACAGCTTCATCGCTGCCGTGGTGCTGCATGTGGACACAGACGTAGCCGTGTGATGCCCAATGCTGCCCGAGGTAGCTCAGTGCGTCGCGTGTCCCGCCCAGGCCGTGAGACACCACTACGATCGGCCGAGACCCCAAGGCGTCAACCGGACGATACACCCGCACCGGGACCGTCCGATCGCGCTGGGCATCGTGCCAATCCTCTGTATAGCTCTGGACTTCAAAAGGCCCAGGGGCGGGCTTGTACACAGCCGCCTCGGCCGCAGCACCCAACAGGCAAAACAACGCAAACAAAACGATAAGGGAGAGGTGCCGTTTCATGCTGATACAACGCATCGGCCGGTCTTCCATTGCATCGGCAGGCACAGTCCATCGATCCACCAACAGACCGAACCACCCCCTGACACACGGCGCATGGATGCGTTGTGTATAGCCCGGATGCTCGGCTAGTCGCGCCTGGGTCTGGCCGCCCAGTGCATCTTGCTGGCGAGCATCGACCAATAGCTCAATTCGGGATTATGGATGAGTTGAAAGGTTTTGGAGTGCTTCGTAACGCGGACCTGCTGTCCGACCTCGAGCCCGGTCGAGACCTGACCGTCAAGCACCAGCGTCGTGCCGGGGTTGGCGCGGTGCAGCGCCATCCATGTATCGCAGCTCCCGGAGAAGACGATCGGGCGAAACGCGAGCGACTGCGGGTTGAGCGGCGCGACACAGAGCCCGTCGATGCCTGGCGAAACGATCGGCCCGCCGGCGGAGAGGTTGTAGGCCGTTGACCCCGAGGGCGTTGAAACCACCACCCCGTCGCCCAGAAAAGTTGTCGCGCTCTGGCGTGACCAGGTGGGCTCGATGATGAGTTCGATTTCCACCATACGGAAAGGTTCACCTGCGTTGATCACGGCATCGTTGAGCGCGAGGCCACGGAACACCGGTTCGGGCATCTGCGATGGTTGATCACCATCGCCATTGGCCCCGCCCCATAGCGGCGCACCGGCGGCGTAGACCGACACCTGCAGCATGATGCGGTTCGACACCCTGCAGCGTCCCGCGACGATCGCATCCCAGTGCTGCTTGACGGAGTCGATTGTGAACTCGGCCAGGAAGCCGAGCTTGCCAAAGTTGATCCCGAGCATCGGGATGCCTCGGTCGACCAGGGCACGGGCCTGGGAGAGCACGGTGCCGTCGCCGCCGAGGATCAGTGCGAGGTCGGCGTCGGGCAATTCGCGTGCGGCCTGCGACGTCATGTCGCGCGTGCCGTGCTCAGCTACGATCTCAGCACGCTCGGCCAACCACGGCCGAAACGATGCAAGTGCCTCGTTGACAGGCGCTTTGCCATGGTTACACAGCAGCATGATGCGGGGGCGGTCGGGCATGACGACAGTGTAGCGTCACGCGAAGCCCACTACATCACGAGCTTGCGGGCATGAAAACCCTCGGCGAATCGGCTGGGTGAGTGACACTCCAATCCGCGCAGCCGCATAAGGGCATAGAACGTGTCTTCGGTGTACCAGGGTTTCTCACGCTGGCTCGGGAAAGCGGTCATGAGATGCCCAACCTTGCGGCGTGCCTGCTCGGGAGAAAGCGTCACGAGAAGATTGGGCCGGCCCAGATCGCCCTCGTACTTGGGGATTTCGTATTCCAGGATTGCGTGGTTACGGAAAGCACACCAAGTCATCTCCGACAGTACGCGATGATCCTGATGCGCATCATCGGGTCGATGGGCAAAGATCAGATCAGGCGTGAGGCTTTGCGAAAGATTGTTAAACACTCCCTTAATCGCCTCCGCATCATACGGAAACAAACTGTCCCGGAAACCATGGAGGGTTAGTGTGTACTCGCCCGCGTGTTTGAGGTAATCGGCCGCGCTTTGTCGGGCTTCGACAGCACGCATCTCATCCGCGCTGAAGACCACCCAGTGCACGGCCAAACCCGGGTGCTGCTCAATCAGTTTGAGCAGCGTACCGCCGCAGCCGATCTCGATGTCGTCGGCATGTGCCCCGAGGCATAGGACGCTACGCAATGGTTTAAAGCCCGCCTCAATCATGCGATGACCTCGACCGCCGGCTGTGATGTGCCGCCCCGCTTCCACAGCTCCCACGGCGCGTCGCCGCGGGCGACGCGATCGTCCAGCGCCTGCTTCTCCTTGAAGGTGTCCATACAGCCCCAGAAACCACGATGTCGGACCGTGAACAGTCGGCCATGGCGCGTCAAACGCTCGAAGGGCTCCAGCACCATGTCCTCGCCAGGCCGCATGTAATCGAAGAGCTCTTTCTGGAGTACGAAGAACCCGCCGTTCATCCAGACGTCCGATTGCGAGATCGTGTTGATGCTGGCCACCTCGCCGCCCTCCCCCATATCGACCAAGTGGAAGCTCTGCTGGGGCCTGACGCTGGCGAAGGTCGCGACGGCATCATTGGCGTGATGAAAATCGATCAGGTCCGGCAGATGCAGGTCGCTGACGCCGTCGGTGTAGTTCGCGAGGAAGGTGTCCTCGCCTTCCAGGAACGGCCGAACCGCCATGAGCCGATCCCCGATGTTGGACTTGATGCCGGTATCGACGAAGGTGATGTTCCAGTCATCGATATCGCGGTTGAGCAGCTCGATCCCCTTGCCGTTGCCATGCAGGACAAAGTCGTTCGAGACGCTCTCTTCATAGTGGAGGAAGTAGTCCTTGATCGCGTTAGCCTGCCAGCCCAGACACAGGATGAAGTCGCGGTGTCCAAAGTGCGCGTAGTACTTCATCACATGCCAGAGGATCGGACGCGAGCCGACCGACACCATCGGCTTGGGGATCGTTTCGCTGGCTTCGCGCATACGCATCCCCATCCCGCCACAGAACAGGACGACTTTCATAGGCAGTTCTCCATCATCATGCGCACCTCTGAAGTCTTTCTCGGTTAGCTTGAAACACGCGCGACCGCCGGGAAGAAACGCTCGCTCTGTTCCGCCCGCAATGCGTCAACGAGTCGTCCTGCGGGCAGTTCCACATCGCTATAGGTCAGGGCCGTATCCTTAGGAAGGTCTCGTATGACCCGGCAGCCCTCGGACAGACTCATGGGCAGGAGATTTTCCTGTTGGCTCTGCGCTGCGTTTTCGATCACGCCATACGCGTCAAACCCGCCGATGCCGTCGAGCGTGTCGCCTGCTTTGAGGTCGCGTTTCGCGATTGTCACTACATCGCACATCGGCGGGCCCATCGGTGTGACTGCCGCGTCGCGAAAGAGCGCCACCCGGCCGATGGTCACCGCCGCCTGCAACTGGGGCAGGTGGTACGGCGTGTAAAAGACGTAGAGCGGGCCATCGCCCATCTTGAAGTACCGCATGTACTCCTGCTTGACGGGCTGGTCGTTGTAGCCCACGACAAAAGCGCCGTTGCCGGGCTTCGCGCCCAGGACGTAATCAACGATGCCGCGTTGAAGCAGCGCATCGGTCTCGCCTTCGAGGTAGCCGGGCAGGTCCATGACGTGGTCGCACTTGTGGCCATACATCGCACGCTGGGCGATACCGAGGCCGGCGGCGTTCGCGAGGATGCACGTCTCCATCGAGAGTTTTGTGCCGTCCGCGAAGGACGTGATCATCTTTGGGCCTTGGTTGACACTGTCCGCAAAACCCTTCTGCGTGTCGGGGTTGCGGTATTGGTCGATGAACCCCTTGATGTTGCCCGCAGCGACCGGACGGTAGCCGATGGTCTCCACAAAACGCAGCAGGTTCATCGCGACGCCCGGCTCGTCGCCGTCGACATTCGAGATCACCACGCCGGCCTGGTCCGCCTTCTGCTTGAGGATCGGCCCGACCGTCGCGTCGAGCTCCGCGTTGACGAGGATCGTGTGTTTCCCATTCTCGATCGAGGCAAGCGCGACGCGTGCGCCAAACTCGGGATGGCCCGTGCATTCCATCACGACATCGATCTGCCCGGCTTCGCAGATGTGGTTCGGATCGTCCGCGATCGCGAGTTGGCCTTTGTCGATCGCCTGCTCGAGAGCCCGGGTGCTTCCGACTTCGGGCGTGGACGCGACGCCCGCCTCGACCAGAAGGTCGCGTGCGCGTTCGGGGTTGCGGTTGTAGACCGCGACGAGGCGGATGCCCTTGATCGGCGTGAGCAGTTGGTGGACGATGCCGCGCGCCATCCACCCCGTGCCGACGATACCGACCCGGATCGGGTTGCTGTTTTCTTCGCGTTGTTTGAGAGCGTTATCGAGGATGATCATCGGGTTCTATTCTGCCTTCTTGGATGTGTATCGCGCCCATGCCCGGTCGGCATCCGACATCACCGCCGGCTTCATAGGCCAATCGATGCCGAAAACCGGGTCGTCATATGCAACACCGGTCGCGGCATCGGCTTGGTAGGTATGGCTGGTCTGATAGCTGATTTCTGTGTCGTCCGCCAGTGTGATGTAGCCATGCCCAAAGCCCTCGGGGATGTAGAGCATCTTGCCGTTGTCGGGCGTGAGCTCCGCGGCAAACCACTGGCAGTGCGTTGGCGAATCGGGCCGCAGGTCGACCATCACGTCATACACCGCGCCGCGTGTACACCGCACGAGTTTGACCTCGGCGTGCGGCGCGGTCTGAAAGTGCATGCCGCGGAGCGTTGCTTGCCGCGCGCTGAATCCGATGTTGACCTGGACCAACTGCGTACTCAGGCCGTGCTCGGCAAACTCACGCTCGCACCAGACGCGTGCAAAGTGACCCCGCTCATCGACACGCCGTTCCGGCTCGATCAGGTAGGCACCAGGCAAATGTGTTTCGGTAAATCGCATCGACACAATCGCCGCTATCGGCCGATCCCTTCGTAAACGGGGACAGTTTCGGGTTCGATGATCCTCCGGCCGTCAACCACGACCGTGGCCTGCCCGTTTGCCGTCATCATCCGCGGAATCGTGGCAAATTCGGGCCAGCGTGTCACGATGAGGATCGCGTCGCGACCTGTGACCGCATGTTCCAGTGAGTCGGCAAAGCTGGCGGGGGGAGCGAAACGCGGGTCGGCGTCAGCGGAGACGAGCGGGTCGTAAAGCGTCACGTTGGCGTGTTCTGAAAGCAGCAGATCGATCAGTGGCAAGGCGGGGGACAGTCGGATGTCATCCGTCCCCGGCTTGAAGGCGAGGCCAAGCACCGCGACGTCCAGCCCTTCAAGCGATTCGAATCGTTTGCGCAGCAGCCGGAGCATTTCCGCCGGCCTCTTACGGTTGATGTCGAGTACCGCCTGGAGCAGAGGCATGCCGTGCCCGTGATGCCGGCCGTGCGCAACGAGAGCGCTGACGTCCTTGGGCAGGCAACTCCCGCCGAAGCCACAACCGGCTTCGAGGAAGGAGGTGATCGGTGCGATTGATGGTGTCGGCTGTTCGTGGGCTGCGTTATCGCCAGCGGTCGGCGGCATGCGGAAACCGCCCGCGAGATGTACGCCGTGCATGACGTCGGCCGCGTCAATCCCGCCGATCTTCGAGCACAGCCCCGCGACTTCGTTGGCGTACGAGATCAGTGTGGCGAGCAGTGAGTTGCTGGCGTATTTGATCATCTCCGCCGTGCCGGGGTTCGTCTCCATGCGTGGGACGCTTGAATCGAACGGCGCATACAACTGCCGCAACAACGCCATACCTTGCTCGTCCTCGCAGCCGAGTACGATCCGGTCGGGCTCAAGGAAGTCCTTGACGGCGACACCTTCGCTGAGGAACTCGGGGTTCATGCCGATGCCGAAGCCGATCCCGGCCACTTTCCCGGATGCCTCGGCAAGCAGCGGGCCGACCACGTCGGTTGTGGTGCCGGGGACGACGGTGCTTTTGACCACCACCAGGTGGTAGTCCTCACAGTCGCGTAGCGCTTGCCCGACCTGCTGCGTCGCGGCGCGGATGTAGCTGAGGTCGATCTGCTTGCCGTCGAACGGTGTGCCCACGGCGATCATCGTGATGCGTGCGCCGAGAACCGCTTCACGCAGGTCAGTCGTCGCGCGGAAACGGTCGCCCACGTGCTTCTGCAGCAGCGCTTCGAGACCTTCTTCAAAGATCGGCGGCTCACCGCGGTTGATCCGCGCAACCTTGTCGGCATCAAGGTCGACACAGGTCACACGGTGGCCTTTCTCCGCCAGGCAGACACCGGTGACAAGCCCCACATACCCGGTCCCCACGATACACAGGTCCATCACGCGTCCTCCGCGTGCGGGTTCTGGTGGTACCACACCAGCGATCGGCGCAGGCCCTCGTCGAGCCCGATGGCTGGGTCGTAGTCGAGTTCTGCGCGGGCCTTGGCGATCGACGGGCAGCGACGCTGCGGATTATCGACGAGGTAGTCCTTCTCGTCGCTGGCCTGGCGGACGACTTCACCTTCGTAGCCCAGCAGTTCCCGCCCCACCGTTACGATGCGTTCGGCCAGGTCCATCATGCTGATCTCGGGCGACTCGGTCCCGATGTTGTACGCCTCGCCCGCGCGGCCGCGAACGAGCACCTTCAAGTACCCTGCGATCGCATCGGCCGAGTAGCAGAACGTCCGACTGGGTTTACCGTTAGAGAGCATCACAATCGGCCTGCCCGCCAGCACGTCGCGTGCAAAGTCAGGGATGACACGGCGGTCGCTGATCTTCAGGCCCGGGCCGTAGTTGTTGAATGGCCGGGCAACTTTGACGGGGACTCCGTACTGCTGTGCATAGACAACGCACAGTGTTTCGCCGTAGCGTTTGGACTCGTCGTAACACGCGCGCGGGCCGGTGCATGAGACATAGCCGCGGTAGTCTTCAGTCGTCGGGATGTGTGCGGGGTCCGGGTCGCCGTAGATCTCGCTGCTTGAAAAGAACAGCAGGCCTCTCACCGGACGTTCGGTGCCCTGCCGCTGACGTGCGTGTTCGAGGAAGGAACGCAGGCCGTTGATGTTGGCGTCCATCGTTTCGAGCGGGTGGAGACGGTAGTACTTGGGCGAGGCGATCCCCGCGGCGTGGACGATGTAGTCAAAGTCTGGCATGTCGCCGGGCAGCGGCTTGATGACGTCGTATTTGCACAGCGTCAGCGTCGGCTCGTGCTCTAACGCGGTGAGCCAAGCGGGGACGCCACGCATGTAGTTGTCGTAGACCGTGATGTGGATCTGCTGGTCAGGGCTGGCGGCACGCCGGTTCCAGGCGAGGACGGCCTGTACCAGGTAGTAGCCGAGGAAGCCCGCGCCGCCGGTGATCAGGAGCGATGACCCGGCCATCGTTTCGAACTCTTGCCGGAGCGAACGCAGCAGGTGCTCAAGGTCAAGGGCCGTGACATCGTCATCCAGCGCGGTGACGGCGGTGTGTGTTGTTGCGGTCGATTCAGGCATGTTGAGGCGGATGGGGTTGGAGCGTGGGGGCGGCTTGTGGCTGGGCCAGGGTCTCGATCCGTCGTCCGCGGGTGGGTGCCGGGGCCGTGACGGTGGGTTCCTTGCCCATCAGCGCGATGCGGAGGATGGCACCCCACTTGCGGACCTGGAACAGGAAACGCGCGACATTCGCGGTGCATCGCACACGTTCGCCGAAGGTCAATGGTTGTCGGCAGACCGCGCGCCAATAGCCCCAGGCACACCGCACCTGTGGCGGCAGTACGTGCGAGCGTTTTTTCTCCGACGGCGCGAGGTATAGCGCCTGGCGTTCACTGGAACCGGCCTGAGACGAAAGCCGCGCATCATGGACCCGCATGAACATGAGCGGCTCGGGCAGGACCTTGATCTTGCCGATCAGGCTGAGTTCGGTCAGGAAGACTTTTTCGGAGCCGGGGTAGTACTCACGCAGCGGCGTCTTGCGGAGAGCGGAGGAACGGATGACGCCAAACTCTTCATAGCAGCGTGTGGACTTGAGCAGGACACCGTGGTGGCGGATGTGCGGTTTGTCGTGGTCGAGCCCGCGTTCGGGCCCGGGCAGGTCTCGTAGCCGGGTGACACCCAGCGGGTCGTGCAGGCGATGCCCGACACCTTCGGGCGCTTCGAGGATAAACCCATCGGCATCGATCACGGATGTCGACGTGCAGCAGACGACCATGTCTGCATCCAACTGGAGTTCGCGGACACAACGGCGAGCAAAGTCTTCGTCGATCAGATCATCATGCGACATCCACTTGAAGTAGACGCCGCGCGACACTTCGAACGCGCGGTTGAAATTACGGATCAGGCCAAGGTTGGAGGGATGCCTGATGTAGCGGACGCGGCCGTCCTCTTTGGCGAATGCTTCGCAGATCGCCTGGGTGCGGTCGGTCGATGCGTTGTCGCAGATGATGAGTTCGAAGTCTGCGAATGTTTGCGCAAGCAGACAGCGCACGGCTTGTTCGAGGTAGTTCTCCCCGTTATAGACCGGTAGCCCAATGCTCAGCGTCGGATTGTGTCTTTTCTCCTGCATCTCAATCATCGCGGGCGCTAACTCGGTGCCCCGCGCGCGCTGGCGGCCTTGACGTCGTGATCTTTTGGCCTGAATCTCACAAGACTACTCCGGCGGGAGGATATCCCCGACCTCGACCGGGGCGGGCTGTTTCGGGTCGCGGTGTGAGGCGGCGGTTTCCCCGGGAAACTCGCTGGTGCCTTTGAGCTCCCAGTCATCGCTCGCGAAGCCGGAGTTTTTGTCGGCAAACACGGCTGCGGCGAGGATGCCCGAACCCAGCGGGACACTGCCCATGGCTTCGTCAATGTCGTTACCGATGTCATCGACAAGATCGTCTTCGTCAGTTACATCATCGTGCCTTTTCGACGGTTTTTTCTCTGTCGTCGGCCTTGGTTCGGCGGCTTCTTCGAAGCTGTCTGGGCCGGTGGTCTTCGCGTGGTTGAAGACGGTGCCGATGACCTTCGCGTTGACGACCTTGAGGTAGGAGATCGTCCGGTCCAGAGCCTTGCCGGACTCGCCTTGGGGCACGACGACGATGACACCGTCGGCCTGGCTGGTGACCAGGAGCGCCTCGACGCTGCCGGGTACGGGCCCGGTATCGAAAAGCACAAGGTCGAACTGATCGCGGGCCTGCTCGAGCAAGTGACGGATAAAGGCATCGGACATCTGGCCGATGTGGTGTGTCTCGGCCTCTGAGGCGGGGAGGAGCCAGAGCCCGTCGACGGTGGCTTTGACCGCCGACTCTTCAAGGGAGCGGCCTTCGAGCATGCCCACAATGCCGACCTTGGGCGGCGAGGCGGTGGTCGCGGGGGGCAGGTGGCGTTGGTCTTCGATGTACCCTTGGCCGACGGCGATATCGTCGAGTGACTGGTTGCCGGGCGAGCCGATCTGGCGGTCGATCGGGCCGAAGGGGTCGATGTGCCCCGGGTTCGCGGGTCGGCCGGTTTGGCCTCGGACAATTCGCCCGGCCAGGTCGCAGTCGACCACGAGCGTTCGGGTCCCGGCAACGGCGAGGGAGGACGCGACGCCGATCGCGACGCTGGTCTTGCCGGCCCCGCGGCGTGGGCTGGTGAAGGCGTAGGACTGTGTGCCGTGGGCGTGTGCCTGGACCTGGAGCACGGCCCGGATCTGATGGATCGAGGAGGCGGTCGAGGTGAAGTTCGGCGTCGTCAGGCGGTCGCCCGTGGAAAGCTCGGGCACCGCGCCCAGCAGCGGGATCTGTCGGGCGGTTTCAACCTGCTCAAGGTCGTCCTGGCTACGCATCAGTGCGGTGAGTGCGACGGGGGCGATGTCCCATTGCTGCCTGGACTGCGGCGACTGAGAGTTGGCAGCGGTAACCGGGTTGCGCATCTCGGCACGCACAGCGAAGAAGCCCCCCAGGATCAGGCCAAGGAACCCCGCGACGCCGAACGACTTCACCGCGATCGGGGAAGATTGACGCGTCGCGACACGCGGCGGGTCGATCACCCGGACAGGCGAGGTCCGCGTCAGCTCGGCCTTGGCCTGCATCTGGGCAAACTCCGATTCGAGTTCGGTCTGGTGCGCCTCGGCCTGGGCGTAGGCCGACTCGAGCTGTGTGATGGCCTGATGACGTACCCGCTGCTCGGCAAGGTCGTAGCGCTCGGCCAGCGTGTCGTACTGCTGCTGCACGGGCACGCGCAGGCGGTGCTCCTCGCCCCAAGACGCGGGCATCGACTGAAGCTGCTGGTCAAGCCGGCTGAGCTGCTCGCTCATCGACATCAGGTTCACCAGCCCGATGGTCTGTGTATCTGCGCCGGCTTCTTTGAGTAGCTGCTGCAACTGGTTGATATCACGGACCGAAGCCAGCGCCCGGTCGCGCCGGGCGCGTGCGATGTCGGCGACGATCTTCGCTTCGCCCAGCTGCTGTGAAAGGAACAAAAGCTGCGACGCGATCACCTGCTCGTCCATGATCGAACTGGTCGGCTGATCGTCGTCGGCTTGGGTCATCCCGCGGACGGGGAGGCCCTGATGAGCAAAGTAAGCATTGACGATGGCGGTCACGAGCGCCGCCGCCTCACGGGGGTTTTCGTTAATGAAGCGGATCGTGACGGTTTCGGTTTCGTCCGAGGCCGAGATCTTGAGTTCTTTGCGCAAGAAATAGAGCGGGTGCTCAACGTCTTGAAGCAGTTCACTCTGAGCGACCGATGGGTCCTGGAGCGCCTGCTCGAGCACGCTGGTCGAGAGGAGGATCGAGGCGTGGGTCGTGGGGGCACCCGTCGAGAGGCCGGCCGAGGAAAGTGGCGAGGCCGGTGCGTCCGGGTTGGCGCGAAGGATCGCGATCTCGGCCCGGCTTTCGTACTTCGGCGGGGTGTATCGCTGGTAGAGCGCGCCGGCACCCAGGGCGATCACGACCCAGAGTAAAACCGTCCATTTCCGGTGCAGCAGGATCTCGATCAGGCTGCGCGGTGGTGCATCAGAAGCGGGAGGCATCGACGATGCATGCGCAGCAGGCGTGCCCTGGGCGGGTTGGTGGTACGGGCTCATTGCATGGCGCGAAATGCGATGGTCTTGGCTCACAGTCGTCCGTATCCCCACTGCCCGGTGCGCACAGACGCGTCGCGCTGGCGGCCTGTACCCCGAACAGAAATATTGGTCTCTTCTCAACTTGCGGCGGTCGGCCGCTAAACGATCTAAGATAGCCGATAATACGGGCCTAGCCAAGCGGAAATGCGGGGTTGACTGCACAGTAACGGGCGTCGGGCGCAGATTGGGCAAGCTCGGGGCAATGGGTCGATCCGGCGTAGTAGATTACGATTAGGTGTGCGCCCGTGGTGGCCGATTAGCCGTTACTTTCGCTTCGCGCGTTGGGCCCGAGTCGACGGCAGACCTCACCATTGGTCAGTGCCGGCATGTCCGGCGTCAACGAGCCGAGCAGAGCGAAGGCCGCGTCGAGTCGGTCCCATTGCTTGAATGCTTCGACCTCCCATGAATGCCCCCACAGGTGCAGGACCCCGCCGTGCGCCTGGGTATGGTTTGCGAGTCGGCCGAGTTGTTCGAGCCAATCGCCCGACCGACCCATGCGCAGGAAACGTGTCAGGTTTGGTATACGACGCCGCTTGGCGATGTTGCGAAGTATCGGCAGTCTGCCGTGTGGCTGGGCCTGCAGTGAAGTCGGCATCTCCACTAATCCATGCGAGAACACGCGGGGCTTGTCGGTGCTCCAAAGCTCGACCGTACGGAAACCGTGATAACCCGCCCGCCGGATCATCTCGGCATGCTGCGGTGCGAACCGGCCTGTCGGCGGGCAGAACATCGTGCAATCGTTGCCCGTGACATCGCAGAGCCAGTCGCGTGACGCGCTGATCTGGGATGCCGCCTCGTCGTCTGGCGTCTGTGTCAGCACGACGTGGTCGAGGGTGTGCCCGCCCAGCTCGAATCCCGCATCCACGAGTTCTCGCAATTGCACATCGGTCATCGTTGGCCGGGCCCAGCGTTTGGGGACGTAGAAAGTCCCTGTCAGGCCGTGCTCGACGAGCATCGTCGCGAGGCGGAGGTCGAGCGGGTGGCCGTCGTCCCAACTCGTGGTGATGGCTGCGCGTGGCGGGGTCATGGCTGCACCTCGAACTCATCGCCCCACAACACCTCCGGGTAGCGCTCATAAATCCATGCCGCCGCGAGGCCTAACCCGATGATCGACCAGACCCAGATCCCGCCCATCGGTCCTTCAAAGTAGACGTCAAAGCTCGCGTTGAACTGCATCGCCAGCCAGTACGCGACGAGGAAGACGAACAGCATCATCCATGTCACATCCCCCCGCTGTCGCGCCCGGACGTAGGCATTCACCATCGCGTAGACCCAGGCCAGGTGCAAAGCGATCCACAGCACCAGCCCCGGCACACCCATCCGCGCGAGCACCGTCAGGTGCGCGTTGTGGGGGCTCCGCAGCGGGGTGTCATCAAACTCGACCTGAAACCCGTCGCTGTCAGCCAGGTTCACCCCAAACCCTTTGCCCTGCCAGTAGTACTCGCCATCAAACGTATAGTCGATGATCTTCCCCCACCACTGCAGACGCCAGGCCTTGGTCTCGTCCAGGTCGCCCTCCTCGTCATCGCCGACGATACTGGTGATGTTGAGGACCAACTGGCGGACCGAGAACTCGCGTGACCGGCCGGGCACGGGGATCCTTGGATCAATCAGCGCAACCATCGGCAGCACAACAAGGACCGCAAGCAGAAGGTTCCTCGCCCAGGAGCTCTTGGGCCGCATCGTAAAAGCCGCGGTGCAGGCCAGCACGAAAGACACGAGACCACCCCGGCTCACCGCGCCGGCGATCGCTACCAGTACGAGGGTCATGCACGGCCAAAGCACCCCAAGAAACCACCGCGGGAGCCCGAAGAACTCCGCACGGAACAGGCCAACGATCGCAAAGGCGATAATCCCACCCAGATGGACCGGCGCGTCGCCCGGGCTCAGGTCGATCATCGGGATCCCGGGCGCCATCGGCCACTGCGGCACCGCGTCGCCCGCCACCTGACCCGTGATCCAGAACACCGGCATGAGCAGCAGGAACACCCGCGCAAACCCGCGATACTTTCTTAGCACCCAGGGCAGCAGCGCGGGCTGCGAGATGAGGATCCCCGCCACGGCGAGCGCGATCAGGCCGTACCCATAGATCACACCGTCGCGCAGGGCATCAAACTCGTAGGTACCCAGATACGGAAGTGTTCGAACAAGCCCCAGTCCGATGAAGGCAAGGATCAGCACAACGGTCGGCATCACCAGCAGGTCGCGCCAGCGGCGTTGGCCAAGCAGCACGAAGCACCCGAGGATCAGCACGACCTCTGAGATAAACGCCGGGGCGTAGCCGATGTAGGCCGTGCCCTTGCCCCCCAGCGCGAGGCCCGCCAGCAGCAGCATCCACACGGCAACCCACCGCGCACCGACCCGATTCGCCGGACCGATCGCCGGAGCCGGCCTGGGGGGATCGCTTCCATGAGCGGGGGCCATGCTGGGGTCGCTCGGACGAGTTGTGAGGGGTGATGGCATGGCGGCTTACCCGGCTTGCTCCACGCGGTTTGCGCGACGGTTCACTCGGCGGGTTGTCTCTTGGCGGGGCGTCGGCTCAAGTGTGGCGTCGTTACCGGCAGATGCCACCCCTTTTCCACTCGCACACGCCGCTCGGATGATGCTTCCGCCGACAAGCCAGAGCACCGCCGCCTGCACGGTGTAGCAGAGCAGCACCGCGCTGAGGATGCCCGGGAGCCCCCAGAACGCGAGCATCGGCAAGCCGGCCAGGACGAGGACCGCCGACGATGCTGCCGAGCCGTAGAACAACCGGTCGGGCCGTTCGACGGCACGGAACTGTGCATGCAGTACCGAGTCGATCGCGACGACAACGGGGATCAAGCCGACCAGCCAGAGCAGCCAGGCGTGTTCAAGAAAACGGCCGGCATACACAATCCCGATGATGCGGTCGTGGTTCATGCCAATGATCGGCCAAGCGAAGAGCGTCACCGCGAACGTGACCCCAAGCATCTGCCAGGACAGCTTGCCAAACGCGGGCGTCCCCCGACGGCGCACCAGCATCGGCACCAGCAGGGTCGATAGCGCCCACGTAAAGAGCACGAACGGCACGGACAGGTGCAACATCGCCTTGAGCGCGCCGCCCGACTCAAAATCCGGCTCACTGCCCGCAGCCCAGCCCAGCACCAGCGGCGTCGCGAGGATCGGCATGTGCTCGGGTACCCACCGCAACATCCCCGTCGGCACCGCCCACTTGCCGTACCGCCAATGATCCTGCAACACCGCGCGATAGCCGGCCCGCTCAAACACCGCGCGCAGCGAGACACGAAGCTGGGTCATGAGATAGATGCAGATCGCTAACGAGGACAACGCCATCGAGGCCACCGCGGCGGGGACCCCCATCCAGCCCAGCGCATCGAAACCCAGCAGCAGCCCGACGACCAGCACGAGATAGATCAGCCCGGCGATCCCCGCGTGCTTAGGGTCTGAATCAAGGTAGCACGCGACGCGCAGCGTCCAAGGCAGCAACTGAAACACCTGCGCAACAGCAAGCGCACACAGCGCAACCCCCAGCGTATGCTCGCCCCAAAAGAGCTGCCAGGCACCGATACACGCGAGTAAGACCCCGCCGATGAACGAGATCAGCAGGTGGATGCCGACCGTCTTGCCCAGGTAGTTGGGCAGGCGATCGTGGTAACGTTCCGCCCCGAAGACGGCGACGGGCTCGGTCAATAGCGCGGTCTGGAAGACGCCAAGGACCAGGAAGCTGACATACGCCGCGGCAAAAGCGCCAAACTCGTGTTCGCTGAGCCAGTGGCGTGCAAGGCCGAGCTGCACCAAAAAATTTGCGCCTGCAAAGAGAACGTGGTCGGCCAGCGCCCACGCGCCTCGCCCCGCCCATCGTGTCAGACCGCGACGCCTCGGGGCTTGGCCATCCGATGGCCGGGCATCTTCGCTTGATGGGGGCGGGGGCCGATCCATACCCGGGCTATCGACCGACCGCGATCCGCCGGATCAGCAGGAAAACAAAGGTGCTGTTGGTCGTCACATACCGCTTCCACAACCGACGCGGCTCCTTGTAAAGGCGGTACAGCCACTCGAGCCCGCGCTGCTGCATCCAACGCGGCGCCATCCGCACCTTGCCCGCGTGGAAGTCGAACGCTGCGCCGACGCACATCTGCAC
This sequence comes from Phycisphaerales bacterium JB063, assembly GCA_044439905.1. Taxonomy (GTDB): domain Bacteria; phylum Planctomycetota; class Phycisphaerae; order Phycisphaerales; family Phycisphaeraceae; genus JAHQVV01. Next base: position 24,782 of record JBITAC010000071.1, read on the forward strand.
CGCACGGATCTTCTGGCGATGCTTGAACGCAAAGTCTTCCTGCTTCGGGCAGCCGATCCCCAGAAACATCACCCCCGCCCCGCTGGCGTTCACGCGCTCGATGACCGCGTCCTCCTCGGCCTCGGTCAACGCGCGGTAAGGCGGGGACTCGGCCCCCACAATGCGCAGCCCCGGGTAACGCTCGGGCAGGACCCGGCTAAGTGTATCGATCACTTCCTGACTGCTGCCGTAGAGATAGACCCCGACGTCGGCCTTGGCGCACCGCTCACAGACATCTTCCATGCACGTCGGCCCGTACACCCGCTGCGCGATGCCCGCACCGTGCAACTTGTTCATCGCCCAGCGCACCGGCTGCCCATCGCACGCGACGATATCGAACTGATTCATCGCGTCCAGGCGACCGGGTCGTCGGGCCTCGATCAAACCGTGCACCGGCATAAAGTCCACGATCGCTGGCCGACCCGAGGCCGCCCAGCTCACGATGCAGTCCGCGACCTGTTCCGGGCCCGCCTTGCTGACCTGGACCCCAAGGACATCGAGTTTTTGCGGTGCGTCGGCCACATCAGTATCCAGGTGCATGGCTTCTTCGGCGGTGATCTCGGCCGGGGCCGTGTCGCGTGCTACAGCAGCAATCCATTCATGGGAAAACGTAGTCGTCAACCTTTATCGCTCCAAGGTGAGTCGTGGAATCGTGATTCGTGTCGTGGGCCTACTGTGCGCCGCGCTGCATCAACACCGCAGGAACAGTCGCCAGCAGGATCCGCATGTCGCGCCAAGGCGTGAGGCGTTTCTGGTAGGCCAGGTCCATCCGCACCCACTCGTCGAAGCTGACGGTGGATCGGCCCGAGACCTGCCAGATACACGTTAGGCCGGGCGTGACGTCGAGGCGACGCCGCTGCCAGCCCGCGCATACATCGGTCTCATGGCAAGGCAGCGGACGCGGGCCCACCAGGGTCATCTCCCCCCGGATGACGTTGACCAGTTGCGGGAGTTCGTCGAGACTCGTCTTGCGGAGCAACGCGCCAAGCCGAGTGATCCGCGGGTCGTTTCGGATCTTAAAGGCCGGGCCGTCCTGCTCGTTGATGTGCAGCAGACTGTCGCGTTCCTGCTCGGCTCCGTCGACCATCGTGCGGAACTTGTTGATCCAGAACGGCCGGCCCCCCAGGCCCGAACGTTGCTGGCGGAACAAGGCGGGCCCGCGCGACTCGAGCTTGATCGCAATACCGATCGTGACCATGAAGGGCCAAAGCAGCAGCAGCATCGCCCCCGCAACCAGCAGGTCCGCCGTGCGTTTCCACCGCGGCAAGGGACGGAGCATCACCGTATCCAGCGCCGCTGCGGCCTGCACCGGCGCGGCCTGTGCCGCGACAGAAATCGTGGGCCGGGGCGACTCGCCCTCGGGGATGCGCCGGGCGACCGGCGCGGGCGTGGGGTCATACCGCCGCCCGCCACCCGTACCCGAGTCGTGGTCGTCGGGTGGCTTGCGCCGGGACACGTTGGCGGGGGCGTAGTTGTAGATCGCGTAAGAGGTTTTGAGCTTGTGCCGGAGCATCACCGCCTTGATCGTCTCGGCGAAATGCCCCGCGCCCTGCGACACCGTATCGGGCAGCAGGATGAACACCGTCTTGCGGTCGAACTCGCCGATGTCGTCGGTGATTCGGCAGCGCCGCTCAACCACCGCGATCAGCTTGGCAAGGTCGTCCGGCGTCGACTTGCGGCTGTCGAGCCCCAACAGGATCAGCGACAACTCGTGCCCGCTGCGATCCGCCCGCGCACGCTCCCGCTCAAGCATCCGGTTGAGTTGGCCGGACCCTTTGGCAACATTCGATGTGAGTTTTGGCACACGCCGGGTTCGGCGGCGCTCCAGGTATCGCCCGAGCATCTTTTCTCATCCCACTTGGTCGGCGGACCAGCCCACTAAACCGGTTAGATCCCGCCGCCTCCACTTCGCCTCGGCTTCCATACCGAGACTGTTCGAGCCGGAGTATAGCAGTACGCCGGCTCCGTTTACAAGGGTTCGCGTCGATACCGTGAAATGGTAAAACAGGCAGTTTTTCGCAGATAAACTAGGTGGTTTACACGTCCGGGGCAGACCGTAATCCACATCCTCGACCCTAAGTCTCGGCATCGGAAGGGCTTGGCCGCGTCGTGCCGCGGCGGCGTGTAAGGGCTCGTTCGTAGATGTCCATGAGCGTCGCGTAGTTGGCTTCTGCGGTGTACAGCGATTCATACGCCAGCCGTGCCGCGTGACGCATGCGTGCGAGCTGGGCGGTGTCGTTGAACAAGGCCGACACGGTGCCCGCGAGGTCGGCCGCATCGCCCGGCGTGAAGAGTCGGCCGGTCTCATCCTGTACCACCGCATCCTGCATCGCTCCCATCCGCGACGCGATGATCGGCAGCCCGGACGCAAACGCCTCAACGATCACCTTAGGGAACCCCTCGTAGTTAAGCGAAGGCAGCACGAGCAGCACCGCCCCGCGGATCACCTCACCCAGCGCGGGCTGCTTCACAAAGCCGAGGTACTCCACGTGCGGGTGCCGCGCAGCGAAGGCCATGACCTCCTGCTGCATCGGCCCGCTGCCGAGGATCTTTAGCGGGACCGGCGACTCCATCCGCTCCCACGCCGCGATCAGGGTGTCGATCCCTTTCTCGGGCGATAGCCGTCCGAGATACAGCGCGTAGTCCCCGCCGCCCATGCCCGCGCCCGGGTCGTCCATGACAAAGTTCGGCTTGACGTGTAGGCGGTCGGTCGGCAGCCCCCCCACAATCATCTTGCCCCGCGTGAAATCCGATGCAGCGATGTACGCATCAACCTTGCGTTCGTAAGTCCGCAGTGCGCGATGCGCCGAACCCATGACGGTCAGCACCGCACTGGCGGCTCTGCTGTCTCGGTAACAGCCATGACGCACCGCAGGCCAGGCCACCGACTTGCCCAGGCACTGCTCACACACCCGCCCTTCCCGGAAGAACGTCCCCTTGGGGCACAGCAGGCGATAGTTGTGCAAAGTCTGGACGACCGCCGCCCCCGCACGCCGCGCGGCGTAGTAGGCCGAGGGCGAGATCAGTGGCATCGTATTGTGGAAGTGGACCACCTCGGCCCGCTCTTGCCGAACCATCGCTTCCAAAGCACGCGAAGCGGCCCTGCTCCAGACGGTCCCCGCCGCGAGACGCAACGCGCCGACCGCCTTGACATCGTCGTTATGCCGGGTGAACTGCGTCACCCGGTGCCCGTTTGCCGTGAGCAGCGCCCGCTCGTCCTCGACGACCGCGTCCTCCCCCCCGGGGACCTGATAGTAGTTGTGGCATTGGATAATGTTCAATAGCGGCCTCACCAGAGCCGCGACAGTCTACCGGGTCCGGCCGCTTCTCGGAATGAACACCCCCGCCAACGCCAGCCCACGAGCCGGCATACCACGCGAGCACGCTTCGACACGGAAACGAAACTCTCGATTCACAAAAACCTCAAGCAACTACAAGCGCCCCTCGACCACACCCCCTGCCACTGGCGACCCCCCACCGCCTCCGCTAGAATAAGACCTACCGCAACTGCGGGCGTAGCTCAATGGTAGAGCGTCAGCCTTCCAAGCTGAATGTTGAGAGTTCGAGTCTCTTCGCCCGCTTTCGATACAACTTTGCTGAATCACGTGTGTTACGTGATACCTGCCTGAAGGCAGTGCGGCTGTAACCGAGTTACTTCGCCGGGTAGTACTACCCGGCGGCAACCGGAACACCGTAATGCCTTCGAAATCCAACCATATTCACCCGTTTCGACGAATCGCTCCAGCGCCACAAAGCCGAAGCGAACACCTAAGCTCCGCCACCACAAGCCAAGTAATCAGGTCTTCGTCGAGATCGAAGGCCGGCGGCGATACCTTGGTGTATGGGGCCGCCCCGAGACCGAGCAAAAGTACCACCGGCTCATCGCCGAATGGCTCGCCAACGGCAGGCGGCTGCCCGTCGGGCTGACATACTCCGCGTCGGCACCCGCGTGCTCCATCGCCAGCGGGCGGGTGACT
>JBITAC010000072.1:0-3349 GCA_044439905.1 Phycisphaerales bacterium JB063
TCGCCGTCGATCGCGAACGCCGGCGCCTCAGCGACAGGGTAGCTGCTGGAGGGGTTCAGACTGTGGTCCACCGCGATAATAAAATCGCCGGGGGCGAGCAGTTCCGCACCGAATGCAGCGGTGGTGGGCAGCGCGGCTGCCAGGGCGAGCATAGCGAATCTCATGAGCGTCTCTCCTTTAAAGAGGTGAATCCTTCCTATCGTCCTTCTTCGATAAAAAGCATTTTGACATGCCCCATTACTGTACCCGAGATAATTCAGACACGCTACCAGAATTTTTAAAAAACTCATGTAATGCGTCTAAGAATCCCCCATTACAACGCCCTAAGGGGCATCGGCACGCCAATCAGCAAAAACCCTTAACGGCAAGGCAATTACGACCTCGTAAAAACAACCATCACGATACCCGGAGCTTCACCACCCCCTCCCGCCCCCTGTTCCCTTGATACGGACCGGGCTAGATAAGGTGGGAAACGGGGCCCTACCCCACCGTCCGACGCAGCCGAGCCACGGCCCAGGCGAGGTTCGTCGATGCCACGAAGCTTACCCTCCCAGCGTCGGGCCTGGCGATGAGGAGCGCCAACGTGCCCGACTCACGCCCCGGCAGGCACCGCGCCGCCATCATGCCCACCAGCCCGATCGTCAGGACCCCAGCCCCGACCAGCCTCATTGCGTCACCGACGCCACCCGCTTCACGTGCCGCTCCCCCCAACCGCACAGCGGCTTGAGCGCCTCCGCCAAGCTCCGGCCAAGCGGGGTCAGCGCGTACTCCACCCGCGGCGGGACCTCGCGGTAGTCCTTACGCGACACGATGCCGTGCGCCTCCAGCTCCCTGAGCTGCTGGGTCAGCATCTTGTCGCTCACGCCTTCCACACACCGCCGCAACTCGCCGTACCGCTTGGCACCCTGGTACAGGAAGTGCAGGATCAACGGCTTCCACTTCCCGCCCACGACGCGCAGCGCCGCATCCAGACCACAGATGTAACCCGCCTGCTCGCATCGTGACTTTGACATTTCTTCATACTTACCAAAAGGTGCATACTTGTCAAACAGAAACTGCCCCCTACGCTTGAAGCAGGAACACTCAACCACCGCCCCACCCACACAAGGAACACCAACCATGGGCAAGCTTCAAGACAAAACCGCACTGGTCACCGGCGGCTCCACCGGCATCGGGCTCGCCTCCGCCAAACACTTCATCAAGGAAGGCGCCTTCGTCTACATCACCGGCCGACGACAAGACGCCCTCGACGCCGCGCTCGCCGAGCTGGGCCCCAACGCCCGCGCCGTCCAGGGCGACATCGCCAACCTCAACGACCTCGACAAGCTCTACGACACCATCAAGCAGGAACGCGGGCAGCTCGACATCCTCTTCGCCAACGCCGGCGGCGGAAACCTCGCGCCCCTCGGCCAGATCACCCCCGAACAGTTCGACCAGACCTTCGGCATCAACGTCAAGGGCACGCTCTTCACCGTCCAAAAAGCACTGCCCCTCCTCAAGCCCGGCAGCACCATCATTATCAACGGCTCCACCACCGGCGTCATGGGCACACCCGCCTTCAGCGTCTACAGCGCCTCCAAAGCCGCCGTCCGAAACTTCGCACGATCCTGGGCGCTCGACCTCAAAGGCACCGGCATCCGCGTCAACATCCTCTCGCCCGGCCCCACCGACACCCCCGCCCTCCGCGGCATCGCCCAGGGCGAACAGGGCCAGGGCGTCGTCCAGCAACTCATCGACGGCACACCCCTGGGCCGACTCGGCGACCCCGCCGAGACCGCCGCCGTCGCCGCCTTCCTCGCCTCCGACGACAGCAGCTTCATGACCGGCAGCGAGGTCTTCGTCGACGGCGGCTACGCACAGGTCTGACCCAATCCAAAAACAACCCGCCCCCCCAAAAAAAAGCCCGGCCACCCGCCGGGCTTTTCGCCTGCGCCACACACTGAAAAAACTTGCCGCGCCCCCAACAGGCAGTATGCTTTGCCGCCCACCCGCCGGTGGGGCGCGGTCGCTGTCAAGCGGCCGCGACGTGTCGTGCATCCCACGCCTCGTTTCCGCACGGAGAGAGACATGCCCAAGGCCACCCTGACCCGACTCTGCCTCGCCGCCTCAGCCGCCGCACTCGCCGCCAACGCCGCCTCCGCCGACCTGCTCACCTACCAGTGGGACGGCGTCACCGCCGGCAACAGCATCGTCCAGAACCAGACCGTCCAGGTCGTCTTCACCATCGACACCGACACCGCCCTCACCAGCACCAATACCTTCACCGTCGAGGGCCAAACCGCAACACGCTACGTCTACGACGGCGCCATCGTCTCGGGCCACTACCAGGTCGGCGAACACCTCTTCCCCTTCGTCACCGAAGGCGAAATCTTCCTCGGCAGCAACCCGCTCTTTGGCGACATCTTCGTCGACGCACGCAACACCGTCACCATCGTCGAAAACAACGCCAGCAACGGCGCACGATTCAACGCCTTCTACATCAACGCCTCCACCGACTACCAGCAACGCGGCGGCATCACCTCCAGCACCATCCTCATCAACCTCTTCGACCACGACCTCCCCCGCGATACCGTCCTCCCCGGCACACTCGACCAGCCCCTCGACACCCTCCACCTCCCAAGCCAGGGCGGCATCGACCGCGCCGCCTTCACCATGGGCGCACTCGTCGGCTCCATCTCCAGCAGTGTCACCTCCGGCGAGGGCTACCTCTCCATCGTCCCCGAGCCCGGCTCCCTCGCCCTCCTGGGCCTGGGCACCCTCACCCTCCTGCGACGACGACGCCACTAACACCCACCCACCCCACCACCACAAACACACCCACCCCGCTTACCGCCCCGTCGCCCCTCGGCCTGCCCACGCTTCCTCACGCTAAACCGCTTGTGCCAACTTTCCAGACAAGTTTTGCCTAACCTCTGATTTGTTTGGGATCAGCGAAGTGATAGCCTGAAATCTAATGGGCTTGATACGCTCAAAAAGGTCTGTTCCGGCAAGTCGCTACGTCTCACCCTAGCCACTCGCCACAAGCAACTAAACAGACTCTAACTTTGCAAGCCAAGTCGCAAAATGCGTGCACTTAGTTCGCAACGCTGCTAATCCAATACGTTTTGTGACAAAAACACCATGTACCGGCTTACGATATGCGGGTACTTTGGATGAAATTCTTCGTGACGGGCAAGTTTCGTAACTATCATTGATCGCCTCTGGATGTCCCGCAACATCCAAGATTTCTTGATAGTGCCTCGCGAGACGATCGACTAACGGAACAGTCGCTAGCGGGGCTGTCACCTCTGCAAGTACATCCACATCGGAGAATGCCAGTGCTTCAAACTCATGTAGTTGCACATAAGGG
>JBITAC010000073.1:0-34644 GCA_044439905.1 Phycisphaerales bacterium JB063
CGCGTTCGCGGGTGTGACCGTGACGGATGATTCGACGCTGGAGATGATCGAGACGCGCGAGCAGCGGCCGATGCTGCCGGCGATGGTGCTGCTGGAACAAGAAGTCCGCGAGCTGATGGACGCGGCGGTGTACCTCGACCCCGACAACCCCGAGGCGGCGCAGCAGCTCGACCTGCTGCTGGGCACGCAGGGCTGGCGGCGGTTCGCGCTCGTGGATGTCGCCGAGTTCCTGCGGGAGCACGGCGACGACGGCCGGCGCGCGCTGGCGGTACGGGCGGAGATCCGGCGTGAGCAGCTCCGCGCGGCACGCAACGAGGTCCGCCGTCGTGGCGGGGGCCCGGTGGACGAGGACGCGGTCGAGCGTTTCGCCGACGCGGCGGAGGAGAATGACGGCGCGGTGGATGACCTGGCGATGGAGCTGGAAGGTGTCCCGCTGCCGATGGCGGCGAACGTAGCGGGTGAGGGGGCCGACCCCGCGGCGCAGGCCGGCCCGCGCGGTGGCGAGGTGCCCCAGGCCCCGCCGGTCGATGCGGACCGCGTGCGTGAAGCGCTTGAGCAGCAGGAAGACGACGCGCTGTTTGACCAGGACGCGCCGGGCTTCGCCGCGGGCGATCGGGCGCAGGCGCGTCGCGCGATGCCGCAGATGGTCTTTGTCCGAGAGTACGCCCACGAGCAGCCGGCCGGGAAACCGTTTGGCGAACGCAGCGACTTCACCGAGACCGTCTACTGGTCCGCCGCGACGAAGACCGGCGAAGACGGCCTGGCGACGATCACGTTCGACCTCTCCGACAGTGTCACCAGCTTCCGTGTCTCGGCCGACGCGTTCAGCAGCACCGGCGCGCTGGGCGCGGGCAGCGAGCTGATCGAGTCGGTCCGGCCGTTCTACGTCGAGCCCAAGCTGCCGTTGGAACTGACCGCGGGCGATGTCGTGCTGCTGCCGATCGCGATGGTGAACAACACCGACCGCGACCTGCCCGTCGAGCTGCTGGTCAGCCGGTTGGGTCAGGCGGGGACCTTGACGCTCGACCCGATCCGGCTCGGCTCCGATGCGCGTCAACGCTCGCTCTACGAGCTCGCGATCGGCGAGACGTACGGCGACCTGGCGTTCAACATTGAAGCACGGGCCGGGGGCATGTTCGACGAGAACCGCCGAAGCATGCGCGTCGTCCCACGCGGCTTCCCGATCGATAACGGCAGCGGCGGCATGCTCCAGCCCGACGGCGAGGCGGGCGACACTGTCGTCATCCCCGACACCGTCGTGCCCGGATCGCTCCACGCCAGTGTCACCGTCTACCCGACGCCGCTGGCCAACCTCACCGAAGCCCTCGAGGCGCTTATCCGCGACCCCTACGGCTGCTTCGAGCAGACCAGCTCCACCACCTTCCCGCTGGTCATGGCACAGCAGTACTTCCTGTCGCACCAGGGCGTCGACCCCGCGCTCATCGCCGCCGCCCAGGAAAAACTCGACGCCGGCTACCAACGACTCATCGGCTTCGAGACCGACGACAACGGCTACGAGTGGTTCGGCTCCACGCCCCCGCACGAGGCGCTCACGGCCTACGGCCTGCTGCAGTTCAACGAGATGAAAGAGGTCATGGACGTTGACCAGCAGATGATCGACCGCACGCAGGAATGGCTGCTGGGCCGATGCGGCACGGACGGCTCGTTCGAGCTGGACGACAAGGCCCTTGACTCGTTTGGCCGGGCACCCCAGGACACGACCGATGCGTACATCGTGTGGTCGCTGCTCGAGGCGGGCATGCGGGTTGAACGGATCGAGCCGTCGATCGATCGCGTGCTGACCCTGGCGCAGGAAACGCAAGACGCGTACATCATCGCGCTGGGGGCGAACATCGCGCACCTCGTCGCGCATCAGTACACGATGAACGCGTTGATCAGCAGCAATACCAACACCATCGAAAAACTCGAAGCCACGGCGGCGCAGTACCGCGACACCGCCCGCGTGCTGATGGGCAAACTCGGTGGCAAGCTGAACGCCGAGGGCTACGTCGATGGCGCGGTCACGAGCATCACCCGCTCGGGCGGCGATGCGCTGAACATCGAGACGACGTCGCTGGCGATCCTCGCCTGGCTCAAGGACGACGATTTTGCCGGCGAGGTCGAGAAGTCGATCCTCTGGCTCACCGAACGCTGCAAGAGCGGGGCGTTTGGCTCGACGCAGTCGACCGTGCTCGCGCTCAAGGCGATCGTCGCGTACGACGCGGCACGGGCCGTGCCCAAGGCGCCCGGCGAGTTGACGCTAGTCGTCGACGGCGAGATCGTCGGCGAGCCGCTGGCGTTTGATGAAGAAACCAAGGGCGCGCTGCGTCTGCCCGACATCGCCGCACTGCTGACGCCCGGCGAACACACGGTGAGCGTGATGATGAGTGGCGGGAGCAAGATGCCGTACTCGATCGCCATCGAGTTCTTCGCGGAGACACCTGCGAGCAGCGACGAATGCGCGCTGCGGATCGAGACGACGATGTCGGCTGACATTGGTTTTGATCTTGGTAGAGACGGTGACGCCAACGGCTATACCGTCGGCGAGGGCGAGACGACGGAGATCAACGTGACAGTCACCAACGTCACCGCCGAGGGGCTCCCCACCCCGCTGGCGATCGTCGGCATCCCCGGCGGGCTGGAGCCGCGTTACGACCAGCTCAAGGAACTGGTCGAAGCCGGCACCATCGCGTCGTTCGAGGTGATCGGGCGGGACGTGGTGCTCTACTGGCGTGAGATGCAGCCCGAGCAGGTGGTCGAGCTGCCGATCAGTTGTGTCGCCGCGGTGCCCGGGACGTACACGGGCCCCGCGAGCCGGGCGTACCTGTACTACACCAACGAGCACAAGCAGTGGGCGGACGGCTTGACGGTGCAGATCACGCCGCGCGACGCTGCCGCGGAGTAGGCGGTTTCGCGGGCGACGCGCAGCGCCCCGCGATGCGTAAGGCAGACTGGGTAACACGCGGGACGCCGCGCGTCGCCCGCGAAGCTTGAATGATGGCGCCCGCGCTCGTTGGAGCGCGGGCGTTTTTTGTGCGTGACGGCGTATGATGATGTCATGGACCCGTCGGCTGATGATGCGCCCGATGTTGTGACACCCGGTGAGGGCGATGCGCCGCGGGCGCGTGGTCCGTTCGCGCCCCAGCCGACGCTGGCGATCGACCACCCGCCGCCGATTAATGTGGAGGTGGGTTCGGGTACGCACGGGTTGCCGGCCCGGCCGACGCGGGGGCAGGGGGCGCTGGAGGCGGGCGGTTTGCGGATCGTGATCATCGGGTGGTGCTTCTGGCTGCTGGGTTCGTGGGCGTCGTCGTGGCTGGCGGATACGGGTCTGCCGCGTGTGCGTTGGATGCTGTTTTCGGGCCTGCTTGGGATGATGCTGGTTTGGCCGGCCGTGCGTCTGAGCCAGCCGGTGCATGCGCGTGAGCCGGGCCGTGGCGCGGCACAGGCGTTTCTGGATTGGCTGGCGATGGTGCTGGTGTTCCAGGCGGTGATCTGGTCGCTTCGGCTGATCGCGGGTTGGACGGTGGCGCGGGGGTATTGGCTGGATGCGGCGTTTGTGTCGTGGACGCTGCTGACGGCGGTGGTGGTGGCGTGGGGGCGGACGTCCTCGGCGGGGTGGGTGCGGACTTCGGCGTACGCGGTGTGCCTGGGGATTGTGTTGGCCGAGCCGCTGTCGCTGGTGTTGTTTGGGGGGCCCAGCCCGGAGTCGATGCGGGTCAGCCCGTTGCAGACGGTGTGGGCGTTGACGCACCTGCCGGCGCACGCGTCGCTGTCGCCTTGGGACCAGCGGATCGTGGTGGTGGGGGTGTCGGCGGCGCTGGGCTGGTGCGTGCTGGCGGGGTGGGGGTGGCTTGGGCGTGCCCCGCGTCCGGTGGAGATCGACCTGGAGGATGACCCCTATGGCCAGCGTGTGGAGGTGATCGACATCGCCGCCGGTCAACGCGAGCGGGGTGCTTCTGCTACGATCCATCGTCCGCCCGATGGGGCGTAACCCGATGTACAAGCCGATTCCCAGCCGCGGACCGATGCGGTGGGGGTCGCGTATGCTTGTCCGAATCATTCTGCCTTGCGACAGGAGCACCGTGATGGAGTTCATTACCAGCGAAGAGAAGGCCGTCCTTGAGGGCAAGCTCAAGGCCTTGCGCGACAACCGGCCCAAGATCAGCGAGCGTATCGCGGAGGCCCGTGCGCTGGGCGACCTGAAGGAGAACGCCGAGTACCACGCCGCCCGCGAGGAGCAGGGGATGCAGGAGGCGGAGATCAAGCGTCTGGAGGAACGGCTGGCCCATGCGCAGATCGCGGACGATGTGGAGAAGCCCGACGACATGGTGTTCCTGGGGAGCATCGTGAAGCTGCGTGACACCGACGACAACAGCGAGGACCTGTACAAGCTGGTGGGCGAGGCGAGCGGGAACTTCGATGCCGACGAGATCGAGGTGACGACGTCGAGCCCGCTGGGCGCTGCGTTGATGAAGGCCCGCGTGGGCGAGACGGTGAAGGCCGACCTGCCGCGTGGGGTGAAGCGTTTTGTGGTGCTGGAGCTGATGTGAGCGGGGAAGGGTGTAGGAAGTAGTCCCCCGCGCCAGACACGATCGATACCGACAAAAAAGCCCGCGCTCGGTAGAGCGCGGGCTTTGTCATTTTGAATTGGGTTGCCTGCACCCTACTCGGGGAGGTTGACCGGGTCGCACACAAGGCGGATGCCCTGGTAGTAGTGGTCGCGGTACCAGAATCGGCTGTTGGGCTTCTGGGGGTAGGTCTCGTTCCAGATGTCCTGGTCCTCGACGGACTTCCAGTCGGCGGAGTACTCTTCGAGGGGGAGGCGGAAGTGCCCGCCGCGGACGTAGCGCTCGGCGCCGGTGTCGGTGACCCACTCGGCGGCGTTGCCGATCATGTCGTAGATGCCCAGGGCGTTGGGGGTTCGGCTGCCGACGAGGGTAGAGAAGACCAGCGGGGCCTGATCCTCGGCGCTGTCGTCGGCGAAGGGGTCGAAGGGGTCGCCCTCGGCGGCTTTGGACTCGGCGTTGTCGAGCATGGTGGCCTGGGCGAGCAGGGTGTCGGTGTTGCTGGGGATGCCGCCGCCCAGCTCCAGCGCGAGCAGCCACTCGCGGTCGGTCGGCAGGCGGTAGTTGCGGCCGGTCTGCTCGCTGAGCCACTTGCAAAACGCCTCGGCGGTGCGTCGGCTCATGCTGATCGCCGGGCGGTTGCCCATCCCGATCTTCAGCTGGTCGCAGTCCTGATACAGCGGCGAGGGGCGGAGGCCCTGGCGTTCCAGCTCGGCCTGCTCGTTGACGCCGATGTCGTTGGCGTAGGCCCAGTCATAAAACAGCGCCCAGGTCACCTCGTACTCGGACATGTAGAACGGCGCGATCCCCTGGGCCGCATCGCCCGGCACACGCACCATGTCAAAGCCCATCGGCTGCTTGCCGGGGTAGGTGATCGTCTCGGTGAACTGCTCGGGCAGCTCCGAGAGGTCGTACGACACGGGCTCGGGGGTGCCGCCCGCGACGACGCCCGCCGCGAGCTGTTCACGCAGCGCGGCGACCTGGCTGTTGAGCTCTTCGATCTGGTTTTCCATCCGGCCCATCGAGTCGATCAGCGCACGGTTCTCTGCGAGTCGGACGTCGTGGTCCCGCAGCGTATCGACGATGATGTCGCCCTTGGGCGCGGACTCGACGGTCGCGGTGAGCTTGATGACATCGTCGACAACCCACCCGCCGACGATCGTGCCCTCGACGCCGAAGTCGCTGCGGTTGAGCTGGAACCCGAGGTTGAGCACGAGCTCTTCGCCGATGAACTCGGCCTTGGCGGGGATCGCGAGCGCGACCTCTTTGCCGTTGAGGTTGAACGTGCCCTTGATCAGGTGGGTCCAGCCCTCGGGGGCGTTGTCGAAGATGTCCTCGCCGTCGGCCTCGGCCTGTTCGCGGGTGAGGAACTCGGTGGCGGTGTAGTTGGCGGTGGGGTGGGCTCCGAGGTCGAACCACGCGGGCATGCCGGGCGTCTCGCCGATGAGCGTGTTGGTGAGCGTCGGGGGCGCGGGCTTGAAGGTGCCCTGGAGGCCGACGATGCTGTTGGCCTGGATGATGACTTCGAGGGCGCTGAGGGATTGGGCGGCAGGGTTGTAGACGACGGCGCCGGTGAGGTTGGTCCACGTGCCGGAGAACGCGTCGTGCGCGCCACCGGGCTTGTTTTTCTCGGCGTCCCAGGCGAGCATCGTGTTGCCGCCGCTGAGCTGGTGGAGCAGGACGAGGGTCTGTTCGCCCTGTGCGGGGGTATAGCCCGCGACGCTGGTGGTGTCGTAGCCCTCGAGGTCGTTGGTGACCTGCGCGGCCTTCTGGTTCTGCATGACCAGGAACGCCGCCGACCCGCCGCCCAGCACCAGCCCGCCGGTCGCCAGCAGGCCCAGCGCGATATTCGTTTTCACACCCATCGCAGTCGCTCTCGCTTATCAGGAAAGAATCGTTACCGTGAATGATCGGCCCGGATCGGCTGTCTGCCGTACCCACCGCGCCGCAGGCCCAGACGGTCGGGCCAAACAGGCGATTATAGGCGATGAACGGGTAGGACGCGGTAAGGGACACCCCGTTACAGCGCAGGCGGCCCGCTAGTCGGTTTCGCAAACCAGGCGGAAGCCCTGGAAGTGGTGCTGGCCCCAGTACCAGAACTCACTGTATGGGTGCTGCGGGTAGATCTCATTCCAGATGTCATGGTCTTCTGCATCGTTCCAGTCGGCCGACATCTCCCCGGCGGGCACGGCGAAGTGACCGCCCATGAGGTACGCCTCCCCGCCGGGCACCGCGACCCATTCCCCGGCGTTGCCCAGGAGGTCGTAGAGCCCACGGCGATCGGGCTCGTGCGACTTCACCTCGGTGACACGGATGAATTCTTCGGCAAACGGGTCGCCGGGTTCAAGCGGCCCGAAGAACTCGTCCTCGTACTGCGCGTTTTCTTTGAAGCGACCCATCGCCAGCAACTGCTCGGGGTCGCTCGGGACGCCGCCACCTAAGCGCAGCGCCAAGGCAAATTCTTCGGGCGTTGGCAGGCGGTACGTGCGCCCCGTTTTTTCAGAGAGCCAGCGGCAAAACATCTCGGCGGTATGCCGTGTCGCACCGACGACGGGGCGGCCGGGCTTGTCCATTTCGTAGATCACCTGCGCAATGCCATCGAGCCAACTCGGCCGAAGGCCTTCACCGATGAGCCGCATCGCTTCTTCCCAGTCTGCGATATCGCGGCAGTAGCCCCAGCTTTCAATCATCGCCCATGTCACTTCCGTCTCGCCCATGTAGAACGGGGCGATGCCTTGCGCTTCGTCGCCGGGGATGCGGATCATGTCGAAGGGGACGGGGTCGGTTTCGATGACGATGGTTTCGCCCTGCGCGTCCTGGCCAGACACAAACTGCGGTGCGTGGTCGGTGAAGCGTTCGGGGGCATCGGCAAGCGGGTCGGTCACGGGCGCTTCGGGCTCGACGGCGACGGCCGGGGGCTCGGTCTCCTCACTGGTCGGCTCGGCTGGCGCTTGGGCGGGTGGGGCGGTGTCGGTCGGGTCTTGCTGCGACAGGCCCGCGTCGGGGGTGGTGGTCGGCGGCGCCTGCGTTGATTCGTCACAGCCGGTGAACAGCGCGGCGGTGAGCAGGAGGGCGCAGACGGCGTGTCGCATGGGATGGCCTCGGTTGGGTTCGCGTTCCCGTCGGTCGGGATAGGGCTGTGGGGGCAAGGACGGTTTTGAGATCGCCGTTGTCTCAAGCCCGCGGCTTTGCGGCGAGTGGAGCGAGTCGCAACGCCGCGGGTTGGGGGCGGGTTGGGGGATCCCGCCGCGTTGCCGCTCGCGGGGCTCGCGTCAAAGCGGTGGGCTTGGCGTGGTTTGGAGTGGTTTTGGTGTTTGGGTTGGGGGCGGTGTTGCGTTGGGGTGTGTTTGGGCATCTGATAGGGCGATGCAGCAGCTTTACTCATTGACGACGGCGGCGCGGCGCGCGCTACGGACCCGCACGCTTCGCCCTGCCCCAAAGCGGCGGGCGCTCGCGCGGGCGGCGGTGTTCTGCGCGCTCGCGCTGGTGTTGATCGCTCAGCCCGGATGCGGCGACCGCACCTCCGACCGCGCTTCCGACCACGCCTCCGAGAGCATGGTGGACCGTGGCGCCGACCCCGCCGATACCCTGCCCATTCAGCCGATCACGCCGACCGCGTCGGACCCCGAGGCGGCGCTGGGGTATGCGGATGCGCACGCGGCCGAGCTCGGTCTGTCTCGGCACACTTTCGTTGAGGGATTGATGGGCACGCAGGTCGCGATCACGCTCTACGCCGACGACGAGGCCGACGCGCGGCGCGCGGCCGACGCGGCATTTGCGGAGATGCGTCGGCTCGAGTCGGTGATGAGCGACTACCCCCAGTCGTACCCCGACAGCGAGCTGCTGGGCCTCGCGGCCGCGGCGGTGGCCGAGCCCGGCGAGCCCCAGCCGGTGAGCGACGACCTTTGGCCTGTGCTGTGGCGCGCGAAGCAGGTGTACGAGGCGACGGACGGCGCGTTTGATATCACCGCTCGGCCGTTCACCGGGTTGTGGCGGGTCAGCCGGGAGCGTGGCGTGCTGCCCCCGGCCGAGGCATTGGCGGAGCACGCGCCGCTGGTGGGGATGCATCACCTCGTGCTCGATGACGAAAACCAGACGGCGTATCTCGACGCGGCGGGCGCGTGGATGGACCTGGGTGGGATCGCCAAGGGCTACATCGCCGACCGCGCGGTCGACGTGCTGCGGGATCACGGCCTCACGATCGTGCAGGTGCAGGCGGGCGGGGACATGTCGTTTGGCGATGCGCCGCCCGGGCTCGAGGGTTGGCCGGTGAGTGTGCCCGACTTCCCGCGCGACGGCGGCGAAGAGGGGGCCGGCCTCTCGTTTTTCCATGCCAACGGCGGGGCGTCGGTGTCGGGCGATGCGTTCCGGTTTGTGGAGATCGATGGGGTCCGGTATTCGCACGTGGTCGACCCGCGGACGGGGCTGGGCGTGACGGGGAGCCGGTACTGCTGCGTGCGGGGGCCCAGCGCGTTCGCGACGGACGCGGCGGCGACGGCGGGGTGTGTGATGGAGGATGCCGCGTTTGACCGTGCGCTGGAGAAACTGGCCCGGATCGAGGGCCCATTGCAGGGTTGGCGGTTCCAGGGGGCTGCCCAGGCGGACGCGGGGGCGGGCGATGAGGCGCCCTGAACGCGGTTTTGGGAACAAAACCGGGCGGCGGGGCGTCCTAACAGAGGCCCATCCACAGGCCACGCCCCGGTAACTCGCACGGGGCGTCGGGGTCATCGGTTTGCCGAGGAATCGCCGATAGCCCCTTTGGCACGCTGCTTGGCGCGCTATAATGACGAGAGATGTTGTTCCGTAGTACCGACACGAAGGGATCGCCATGACCCGCCCGACGACTCAAGCCCCCGCCCCCAAGGCCCGCCGATTCGCCACCGCGGCGCTGCTCGCCGCAAGCACGATGCTCTGCGCCGGCCCCGCGTTCGCGCAGCAGCAGGTCCAGGGCGGCAACGCCCTCGACGCCAACCACCAGGTCGGATCGGGCGGACAGAACCGGGTCGAAAACCAGGTCGACTACGCCCAACGCAACCTCATCATCACCGGCCAGGTCGGCGGCGGCCGCGCGTTCCAGGGCGATGTCGACTACTTCACCGCCGGCGGGTTCCAGGACGGACTGGGAAGCGACTCGCTCTTCAACTTCCAACGCGACAGCGTCTTCTCCTCGCCCCAGGCCCTCGGCGTTCAGATCAACAACACCGGCGGGCAGGTCATCGTCACCCGTAGCACAACCTCCGCGCCGGGCTTCAACGCCAGCAACCCCCTGGGGCAGGCCACCGGCACGGTCTACGACCAGCGCTCGGGCACCGTCTCCTTCCGCCAAGGGTCCGGCGCGCTCGTCTACATCCCCGGCGTCAGCGACCTCACCCAGTTCCACTCGCTGGGCACCGTCCGCACCCAGGACGGCTCGCTCGCCTCGCTCAACGCCTCGACCCTGACCGGCATCCAGGTCAACCCGCTCCAGACCGAGCCCTTCGAGCTCACCCCGCTCAACACGACGCCGCTTCGCCCGACCCCCCAGGAGTTTGAGCCCGACCTCGAGTCCGACCTTGTCCAGCCCGGCATCACCAGCCCGTACCTCCGCGGCGGCCAACCGACGCGCCCCCAAGGCGATGAGCCCAACGCCGAGGACACCACCGGGCTGAACACGACTTCCAACAACGGCCGATTCGCGCCGACCATGATGCTGGGCAACCAGATCCAGCAGGACCTCGCCATCCAGGCCACCCAAGGCAACTCCCAACGACGCGAGGGCTCGCTCGCGCAACTCAACACCTACATCTTCGGCACCAACCCCCCGCAGGCCAACCCCGATGAGCCCGTGCAGGCCCCGGTCAACCCCTACGAAGCCATCCTCCAGCAGATCCGTGACCAGGCCTCGGGCGAGATGACGGAGAACGGCGAAGAGGGCGTCGCCCCCGAGCGCGCGGCGTGGATGGACATCCTCGAAAACCCCGACGAGGCCGTGCTCGACGCGGTCAACCGCGCCAAAGACGACGCGATCCGCCGGTCCCTGGGCCTTCTCAATGAGGACGGCAGTGTCAACCGTGACGCCGAGCTGCCCGACATCGACATGGACTCCGAGTTGGGCCAACTGATCCGCGGGCTCGACTACGACCTGCCCCGCGTCGCGACGCTGTCGGGCGAGGACCGGGCCCAGCGCCAAAACCAGATGCTCGTCCGTGCCGAACAGGACCTCGCCGCGGGCAACTACCTCGCCGCCGAGAACCTCTACCGCCAGGTGCTCCGCGAGTCGGCGGGCAACCCGCTCGCCCGGGCGGGGCTCATCCACGCTCAACTGGGCGGCGGGATGATCCGGTCGGCCGCGTTCAACCTGCGGGCGCTGTTCTCCGAGCACCCCGAGCTCATCGCCCTCCGATACGACGAGTCGCTCATGCCCTCGGGTGAACGGCTACGCTGGCTCCAGCGCGAGCTGACCGACATGATCGCCGACGATGTCCACGGCGCCGAGCCCGGCCTCATCCTCGCGTACCTCGGCTACCAGCTCGAAGCCGAAACACTCATCCAGTACGGCCTGGGCATCGCGCAGGAACGCACCCCACGCGACCCGCTCCTGCCCGTCCTCGACCGCATCTGGCTCGAACGCGAAGCCGCCGAGTAACCGCAACACACACGACGTCCAACCTCCCAAGCCCGGCCGCCCCCACGGCCGGGCTTTCCCTTTAGGTTCACACCACGCCCCCCGCAGCGCAACTCGTATACTGTCGCGCGTTTCAACTTAGATGCCCAGCCCACGGGCCGGTCGATGTTAGTACTTCCGTGACACCACCCCCACCCACCAGCACCCCGATGATGCCCGCGCTGACCGACTTCGTCGAGCGCGATACGCTGCAGGACATCCAGGACAACTTCACCGCGTTCGCCCGGCTGAAGACCGAGATCCTCGACCCCGCCGGCCAACCCATCACCGCGCCGACCGACGCGAACCTCCGCGCCGCGTCCGACATGACCCTCCAACTGCTGATCGAGTCCGAGCAGGAGCACGACGGCTCGCTGCACGCGCCGATCGTCGTCGAAGGACAGACCCTGGGCACCATCGTCGTCCACCCCGACCAGATCGCGCCGTGCGAAGGCATCAGCGACGACGACCGCGCCCGGCTGCTGGCGGTGTGTGATCGTTTGCGGATCCAGGGCGCGGACCTGGACGAGCTGCTCCTCGCCGCCGAGGACACCTACGCCGCGAAGGTCGGCGCGTCGATCCAGTTCCTCTACATGATCGCCAACTCGATCGCTCGGCTGTGCTATGAGCAGCACCAGAGCTCGCAGCGGCTGCGCGAGCTGACCGCGTTGTACGACGTCTCGACCGCGCTGGCCGGGCAACGCGAGCTGGGCAAGGTCCTCGACACCGCGGCCCACACCGTCTCGCGCGTGCTCGCGGTGCGCGGCGTCGTGATCCGCCTGCTCAAACAGCACAACGGCAAGCCCGAGCTGCACGCGGCGTCGGTCCACGGGATCTCCGTCGACCTGGCCGACAAGGGCAAGACCCTGGTCAACAAGAGCGAGCTGACACGCAAGGCGCTCGCCGGCGAGATGGTCTACATCGCCGACATGACCACCGACCCGCGCAGCTTCTACCCCGAAGACTGCCGGCAGGAGGGCGTGGTCTCGATGCTCTCGACCGGGCTGATGTACCAGGGCAAGGGCATCGGGACGATCCAGCTTTTTACGGATCGGCCGCGCTCGTTTACGCCGTTTGAAGAGAACATCACCCGCGCGATCGCGCAGCTCGTCGCGACCGCCATCCGCAGCGCACAACTGATCGAAGAGCAGGCCCGCAGCCGGGACATTATCCGGCAGGTGAAGCTCGCCCGCGACGTGCAGCGGCGCATGCTGCCCAGCCACGCGCCCGACCTGCCGGGCTACGACATCGCGGGCAGCTACGTGCCCTCGCACGACCTGGGCGGCGACTTTTACGACTACCTCAACCTCGAGGGGTCGCTGGGCATCGCGATGGGCGATGTCGTGGGCAAAGGGGTCGCGGCCTCGCTGCTCATGGCCCACGTCCGCGCGTCGCTCCGGGCTTATGCGCACGGCGTCTACGACCTCGACCAGGTCATGCAGCGCGTCAACCACGCGCTCACCCGCGACACCCGCGACAACGAGTTCGCGACGCTCTGGTACGGCACGCTCGAGCCCAAGAGCCACCGCCTGACCTACTGCAACGCCGGGCACGAGCCGGGCCTGCTGCTCCGTGAGGGCAAGATCATCCCGCTCGACACCGGCGGGATGGTCGTCGGCGTGATCTCGCCCAACCGCTATGAGAAGGGCATCGTCGACCTCAGACCCGGCGACCGGCTGATGCTGCACTCCGACGGCCTGACCGATGCGATGGACCCGGACGACTGCCGGCTGGGTCGCGAGCGGGCCGAGCGGCTTTTTATCGAGACCAGTGACCGGCCCGCGAAGGAGGCGCTGTCGCTGATACTCAAAGAGGTCAACCAGCACCGCCGGGGGCGTGCGGCATCCGACGACACAACGATCGTGTTAGTCCGCGTGCTCTAGCCGCTTGCGGCTTAGCGCGGAGATCGTACAGGTGCCACACAACTGCCCTGCCCTCAGGGCTGAGGTATGCGGGACGCTAACGAACTTGGCGATCACACACCGCAGCCCTGAGGGCAGTTGTGTGGCACCCATCGCAACCAAGAACAATCGCCTACGGCGCGATCGCCTGCGGGAACTGCACCGCGCCGGTGTTGATCCACGACTCGGGGTGCAGGCCCATGCGAAAGGCGTCCAGCGACACCAGCGCGTTGAGCGCATCAATCTTCGTTCTCACCTCGGCCTCGACGATCGCGTCGGGGTGGCCCGGCGGCAGGCCCCACACGATCGTGCACGTCACCGACTGCGCCGCGCCGGGCGGACGCACCGCCACCGTCAGCACCAGCCGGATCCGCTGCTTCTTGTCCCGGCTGTTCACGCTGATCGATTCGATGATCCCCAGCACCGGCTCGCCCTGGAGCGCTTCGATCAGCGCGAGCGCCGCGGGGACCTCGTTGCCCTGGAACTGGAACTCTCCCTGTTCGTCGCGGGGGCGGTAGCTCGAGTCGACCCCGAGGATCAGCGGCAGCCCGAGGTGGTCGACGTCGGCGTGGGGCACCGGGCCATACAGCCGATACCCCGCGTCGTCGATGACGTGGTAGCCGTCCTCGGCATCCATCCACGTGTCGCGGTTGAACATGCGCAGCACCGCGGCCGGCTCACGGAAGTCGGCGTCGATCGCGATCGTCCCCTGCGGGGTGCGGTGGACCTGGCGAAGCTCCTTCACCAGGTGCGGCTGGGCACGCAGCCACTCGGCCGCGTGGCGCAGGCCGTCACGCTCCATCGGTCCCGGGCCGATCAGCTCCGCGATCTCGGTGCGCATGTGGTTCAGCTCGGCCGGGGTCAGCCACTGCGGCGTCTCGCTGAAGGCGATATCGTCCGCGCCGACCGGCATCGCGTGTTTCGTGTTCGCATACGCCACGAGCCCGCGCTCCATGAACCCCCAGCCCACCGCGAGCAGCACGACCGCGCCGATGACACCCGCAAACTTCACGCCCAGCAGCGTCCGCTTGGGGTCCCACTCCGTGACGCCCCCGCCACGCGAGGCCTTCTTTTTCTTCGTCGTCTTCTTGTTGCTCGACAGGAACCAGCCCATTTCAACTCCATCATGGGACACATCGGGTCAGCGATTCGCCAGTCGTCTGATATCGGGCGACACCGCGCGATCGCGACAGTGAACGCGGTTCGGTGCGTGTAACACGGTGCGGACGTTGGGCGTGGCGACACAGAGAGCGCGTTTAGTTTCCCGTCTGTAGTGCCATGCGTACCAACCGGTCGCACAGCTCGGGGAAAGCGATGCCTGCCTGTTTCGCGGCCTTGGGGACCAGCGAGTGGCTTGTGAAACCGGGCATGGTGTTCGCTTCGAGCAGCCAGGGCCGCTTGTCTTGATCGAGGATGAAGTCGATGCGCGCGAGGTGCCGGCACCCCAGGGCTTTGAACATGCGCTCGGCCGAGTCCTGTACCGGCCGCAACACCTCCGCCGGCTCGGCATCGAAGAGGTAGACCGTGTCGTCGCGGGTGTACTTGGCTTCGTAATCGTAAAACGCGACCGCCGGGACGATCTTGATGACGGGTAACGCGACCGGGGGACAGGCATTCCTGCCTGTCGCAGGCCGTAGGCCTGATGAATCAGAGCACGAAGCGTCAGCGAGTGATGGGTCCGGCTGCGCCGGATGACAGGCAGGAATGCCTGTCCTACTTGGCTTTGTTTCCAACACCCCGACCGTCAGCTCATCGCCCTGGATGTAGCGCTCGGCCATGACCTGTTGGTAGGTTCCCAGCAACTCCGCGACCGCCGCGTCGGCCTCTTCTTCCGTGTGGCAGATCGCCATGCCGAAGCTGGAGCCCTCGTCGAGCGCCTTGATGACGACCGGGGCCTTGACCGTGCGCGGCTGCGTGGGGGAGGTCAGTACCTCCGCCGGGGCGGTGGGGATGCCCAGCTCGTGCGCCACCTGCTTGGTGGTCCACTTGTCCATGCACCGCGCCGCGGCGTCGGCCTTGCAGCCCACGAACGCCAGCGCGCTTTGCTCAAGGATCGCCTGCAACGGCCCGCCCTCGCCCCAGGGCCCGTGCAGCACGGGGAACACGGCATCGACGCCGCCCGCCTTCGCGCTCTCGATCGCCGAGAGGTCGTCGGGCGTCACGTCCGACTCGGTGACGGTATGCCCGGCCGCGCGCAGCGCCTTGGCCACCTCGCCGCCGGACTGGAGTGACACGGGGCGCTCGCGGTCGGGTCCGCCGCGCAGGACGAGAATGTGGAGGGGAGTGTTCAGGGTCTAAGGTCTAAGGGCTAGGGTCTAAAAGGAAGTTGGCCCGATTGCCCGTGTCGAGTTACTTCTCTTTGAGGGATCGGACCATGGCGGTGAGCAGCTTGCCAGATTCCTGAGCGAGTTCCCAGGCCGGTATCACTTGCTCTCGGTCGATGTGGTTGCGTGCACAGATGATGAGCTGGGTTTCGACTTCCATCAGCGAACCACGCGCAATCGATAAGAACCGGACATAATCGCCCCGGTGTTCTCTGCCGTAGCCCTCAGCGATATTGGAAGGGACTGACACCGCTGAGCGTGTGATCTGGCTGGTTAGGCCGAACCGTTCGTCCGCCGGCAACAGCTTGACCAGTCGATAAACCTCATCCACAAGGTCCATCGACTTCTGCCAAGCAATCAGCTTGCGATACGCCTTCTCGTTCAACGCCCGCCCCCTAGCCCCCAGCCCTTAGACCTTAGCCCCTCCATCACCCCGCGCTCGACGTGATACACCGGCTGATCGGCGTCAACAAATCCGGCACGAGCTTGTCGATCGTGAGTCGGCTGCAGGTCTCAGCCAAGTCGGGGAACTGGTTCTTGAGGTCGTCCAGCGCATCCACCGGGCCGTACTTGCGGATGGTGAGGTAGATCGACAGGGGTTCGTCGGCGAACCGGCCCGAGCCGCCGCGTCGCGACTTTTGCCGGGTCTTGACTTCGAAGTAGGCCTGCAGGTCGCCGGACTCCGTGAGGTTGACGGAGACAAAGGGCTGGCAGTCGAGGACCTTGCTGCCCTCGATGTTCATGACGCTGCCCAGGGGCGAGTCGGCATAGAGGGCGCGGTAGAGGACGTCGTCCTGGTTTTCGCCACACTCGAGGTCGAAGCCGAAGGTCAGCTCGACGTAGTCGACGTCGAGTGGGCTGATGGAGAGGTGGTAGGGGACCTGCTGGAGGATGAGCTGGTGGTAGCGGTAGGCCTGCTCCATGGTGTCGGGGTTGACGTGCCCGGCGCGGATGGAGTTGCGTCGCAGGGAGAGCCAGGAGTAGCGTGGGTCTTCTTTTTTGCGTGCGGATTCGAGCGCGAGTTCGCCGTCGTACTTGCGGAACTTGGTCATCGCGGGGACGGACTTGCGGATGCGTTCGAAGAAGTGCAGGACCGTCTCACGCTCGGAGGGGAGGTCCATCTTGAGCGCGATTTTCTGGTTGATGTAGAAGTCGGTGCACAGAGCGCCGAAGCTGGTGGCCATCGTTGGGGTATCCTCACGGGGTTAGAACGGGGTTCACCTACGGGGATTGTACCACCCAGGATGGGGTTGGGCCGTGCGAGTTGAGGCGGTGGTGAATCTGGGGAATCTGCGTGCCGCTTGCGGCTTAGCGGTGTAGGGCACGGGGTTTGCCTGTTTGGGTTTGCCTGCCGCGCTAAGCCGCAAGCGGTGGGGCGATCAATCCTCAAACAAGTGGTTGTACGCCGTGGACGAGTAGAACTTGAAGTTCACTTCGCGGAGGTACTCGTAGGCGCCGGCCTCGCGGACCTTGTCGACCAGCAGGCCGATCTGCTTCTGGCTCTTGTACGCGGCGACGGCGTCGAGCTTGTGCTGGAAGGTCGCGTCGTCGCAGGTGAGCTGGAGGTCGGGCGGCTCGGGGAAGTCGCAGTAGATCGCCATCTCGTAGACCTCGGGCACGCGGGTGGGTTCGCCCAGCTCGGGCCAGATCGTGCCGTTGGCGTGGAAGACGCAGATCTGCATCTCGTTGTAGACGACCTGGTGGTCGGGGTGGTAGTCCATGGGGCTGGGCATGAACAGCCGGTCGGGCCGGACGGCACGGAGCTTCTGGACAAACGCGTTTTGCAGGCCGGTGTACCCCGCGATCTGCGGGTCGCCCGGGTCGGCGGGTCGTCGGCCGAGGTATTGGCCCAGGTTACAGTCGGGGAAGCCGAGCAGGTGGATCTTTGCGGGGTCGTCGAGGCCGAGGATCCGGCACGAGTCGCGCAGCTCGGCCGCGCGGACCTCGACGATGCTGTCTTTCTCCTCGGGCGAGCAGTACCCCATCCGCCCGTCCGTCGCGGCCAGGAGGTGGACATTGACCCCCGCGTCGCAGGCGGCCTTCATCCACAGCCCCGCGCCGATCGCGATGTCGTCATCGTGCGGGCAGGCGAACAGCCAGGTCTCCCCGGCGACGTCGGCGCTGCCGGTGATGCCCTCAAGGGTGTTGTAGCGGTGGACTTTGTGGGCCGAGCGTCGGGCGTAGTTGAAAGGCATAGGGGCTTTGCTTGGGAAAAGTGAACAGTAAATAGTGAACAGTGAACAGAGGTAACGCCGCGTTTTCTATCAGCATTTTCTATCCATGCCCGCGGTGTTGCGGCGAGCGGTAGCGAGTCGCAATACTGCGGGATGGTTCGAGTAGTTGAACGAACCGTCGGTGTTCGATCCCACGGCGTTGCCGCTCGCGGAACTCGCGTCAAAGCCGTGGGCTTATGGCGCGCGGGTTTAGGGTTGCGATGAGGGGTGGGCGACTACTTCTCTTCAATCGCAGCCGCCCAGCGTACAAGCTGTGTGAAGAACTTGGCGTAGTGCTGGCCGACCTCGACCTCGAACGCGCCGGGGGCGTGACACTGCACCCGGCCCGCGACCGAGGGGCCATCGTCGTTGTCGGTCCCCCAGTCGACCAGGGGCCCGACCCAGTGCGGCGCGGCGTCCGTCGCGAGGCAGGCCACCCGCCCCCGGCCGTTGGTCCCCTCGGCGACGACCAGCATCGGGTCGATGACCATCGACGAGAGCTGAAACCCTTCGCCCACTCGGCGGACCCCACGCCGGGCCACGTCCAGCACCCGCCGAACCCCCGGGTGCTCGGGCTTGACGCGGAAGCGGTTGTACCCGCCCACCGCCGGCGGCCGATCGTCCCAGGGCAGCCCCGACACCGTCGGGTGGCTGTGCAGCCGACGCAGGTACGCCGCCTGGTCGTGGTTGATCCGGTCGTCGCGGTCGCTGATCGTGACGGGCAGCAGGTCCGCGATCGGTGCGTGCTGCCAGCCGCCAGCCTGTCCGTGGTAGCTGTCCCACCCGCCGATCATCAGCAGCCCCGTGCCGGTGAGCACGCTATCGACCAGGGCGCGGTGCTGCCCGTCGCTGAGTTGGGACGCGGCGTAGTCGCTGAGGATGATGAGCCGACGCTCGTCGGGCCGGAGTGCATCGCCGATGGGCTCATCGCTCGGGCAGTAGTCGAATGCGATCCCCGCGCGGTGCATCACCCCGGCTAGGTACGCGGCCGCGGCGGTCAGCGCGGTATCGCCGAGGTACAAGACGGGTTGCGGGGCGGCATCAGGCATATCAGAGGCGGGGTTGGGGTCATTGGTCAGTAGGGGCAAGTCCCGGGCGGGCCATGATAGCTTTGATCGCTTACAATCGTTGTTTTGCGCGGTAGGGAATGCCCGATGCCGTGCGCGGACCAACGCACCGGCTCCCAACCCCTGGCCCTAACCGAATCACGGAACAGACCTATGCTCCAAGGCAACGCTATCGTCGGACAGTCCGGCGGCCCGACGGCCGTCATCAACGCCTCCATGGTCGGTGTCGTCGACGCCGCCAAAAAGGCCAAGGCCATCGACCGCGTCTTCGGTATGCGCTTCGCCATCGAGGGCGTCCTGAACGACTACCTCCTCGACCTCACCGCCGAGTCCGACGAAACACTCAAGCGGGTCCGCTACACCCCGTCCTCCGCGCTGGGCTCGTCCCGGCTCAAGCTCCAGGACGAACACTTCGAGCCCATCCTCAAGCAGCTCCAGAAGTACGGCATCCGCTACTTCTTCATGATCGGCGGCAACGACACGATGGACACCATCCACCGCGTCGTCGAATACGCCAACGCACAGGGCTACGAGATGCGCGGCGTCGGGGTCTCCAAGACCGTCGATAACGACCTCTACGGCACCGACCACACCCCCGGCTTCCCCTCGGCCGCGCGATACGTCGCGCTCTCCATCCAGCAGGGCGGGCTCCTCAACCGCGATATGCAGAAGGTCGACCAGTTCAGCGTCTTCCAGACCGTCGGCCGATCCGCCGGCTGGCTCCCCGCCGCCGCCGCCGCCGCAAGGCGCAGCAAAGGCGACGCCCCGCACATCATCCTCATGCCCGAACGCGCCTTCAACAAGGCCGCCTTCCTCAAGAAGGTCGCCGACACCCACAAGAAGCACGGCTACGTCTCCATCGTCTGCGGCGAAGGCGTCACCTACAAAGACGGCACCCCCGTCTCCGCCAGCGGCACGAAAGACAAGTTCGGCAACACCGAGTTCGGCGCGATGGGCGGATCCAGCGCCGCGATGGCGCTGCACCGCATGGTGGCCGACAAGTTCGGCTGGCGCGGCGAGTTCCAGATCGTCGAGTCCCTCATGATGGCCGGCCAGGACCGCGGCGTGAAACTCGACTACGCCGAGGCCTACCAGTGCGGCAAACGCGCCGTCCAGCTCGCCACCCAAGGCGAGTCCGGCGTCATGGTCACCATCCAACGCGCCAACAAAAAGAACGAGCCCTACAAAGCCACCTACGGCACCGCGCCGCTCGCCAAGGTCGCCAACTACGAACACACCATGCCCGACAAGTTCATCGCCAAAGACGGCATGGACGTCACCAAGGCCTTCATCGACTACATCACCCCCCTCGTCGGCGACCTCCCCGAGCTAGGCCACCTGACGATCAAGAAGGCGAAGAAGTGAAGGCGAACATAACCGTCGGGCAGGCATTCCTGTCCTTTGCGAGCCGCAGGGCGGTTAGTCGTTTGCCTCGAAATGTGACCCATTGAGCCACCTTAGGCGTCTTGTCAGGATTCGCTCAAGGCGCGCCAGCCCCGCAGAAGCTTCGCACTTGACTGTCCATGGCGTTGGAAGGTTCGCGGCCTCGTGATACTCAAAAGAGAAATGCGGATCGGTCGAAACATACTCGACGATGACCATCTCGTAGCCGAAGCGCAGAGGACGTACCCGGCCCAGGCAGAGGCGTGCCATCGAAGTGGCCGGGTACAGATGTTCGGCATACGGTGATGCCGCGAGGGACTCGACCATCTCAAGCATCGGGCCAATCTCCCAGGCGCTGTCGTAGGCCAGCCCGTTATAAAACGCGACGACCTCGGGCCAAGTCATCGGCTCAATGATCAGTGTCATCAATACTCCCTCAATGCACGACACGCCGCGAGGACAGTGCAACATCCTATCCCATCTTCTACGCCGCAATCCCTTACGCATTCGCCGTGCCGTTCCACCCAATAACGGTAGGGCTTAGGAAGCCCCTTATTTGTATTGGGTTGCTGTCAATGCTGGCGTAGGACGAGAGGGGGCCGGCGGCGGTTCACCTGGACGTCTGAAAGCGACCGTCTTGATTCGTTGAACTGGACCACTGGGGTTTGCCCCTTGATCGCGGCGGGGGGGGCGGGGGTGGGGTACAATCGCGGGTTGGTTTTTGGGACCTCGAACAGAAAGATTGACCCGACGATGAACGCGAACGACGCCCGCTATACCGCTTTTGGCCTTTGCAAAGATATGCTCGATACCCCCGCGATTGTCCGCGGGTTTGACTGTGGTCAGGTGACCGACGCGGCGGCGGCGGTGAAGCAGGCCGGCAAGCTGCACATGACCGGCGAGGGCTCGTCGCGGATTTTCCCGGCCAAGCACGCGATGAAGGTGGCGCGGCAGCGGGGCTACCGCGCGGCGATGCACACCGAGGCCGGGTGCCAGAGCCAGTCGTACGACCTCGCCGACTGGGCGGTCATGGGCATGAGCAACTCGGGGCGCACGGCCGAGGTGATCCAGCTCTTTAAGCAGCTCAAGGAAGCGGGCCACGACAAGCTGTTCTCGCTCGCGGCGTTTGCCGACAGCAAGCTCGCCTCGTTTGCCAACACGGGCTACGTCCTGTCGTGTGGCGAGGAGGGCGCGGTCGCGGCGACCAAGTCCGTCGTCGAGCAGGCGTTGTTCTATCAGGCGTTGATCGAGGCGGCGCAGGGCGACACCACGCTGGCAAGCCGCCTCGGCGAGCTGGCGGACGCGATGGACGCGGCGCTGCAGGTGGACATCCCCGATGAGGTGACGCAAGCGATCGCGGGCAGCCCGATCATCTACTGGGCCGGCCCCAACGACGGGGTGGCGGAGGAGCTGACGCTCAAGACCAACGAGATCACCCGCAAGCCCAGCGACTACCTCGAAGGCACCTACGCGGCGCACGGCATCGAGGAGGTCATGTCGGACCAGGACGTTGTGCTCTGGATCGACCCGATCGAGGACCAGGAGTCGAAGTTCGAGGACGTGCTGGCTAAGGGCGTGGGCGTAACGATCGTGGCGATCTCGGACCGCGAGACGCGCTTCCCGACGATCAAGGTCCCCTCGGTGTCCGGCGCGGCCGACCTGATGGGCTATGTCTACATGGCGGCGGGTTGGAACGTGCTGGTGGAGGTGGGCACCTCGCTGGGCATCAACGTCGACAAGCCCGAGCGGGCCCGCAAGGTCGGCAACGAGTTTGTGGGGTAGCCCCGGGAGTGGGCCAGGGCAGTACTTCCGGCATAGCCCGGGGAGGTCGGCTTTGGGTTGCGGGCGAGCAGGTTGATGCTTTTGGTTAGGGGCGTCGTATAATATTGGGTTGAGCTGGACCGTCCTTTTATGGAGCTTGACCATGTTGCGACCCGCCGCCTTGATGTTGGCTTTGATGCTGGTGTTGACCGCTGCGACGTCGGCGTTGGCCGAGGGGGCCGGGGACCTGCTCGGCGGGTGGACGGTCGAGTCGTACAACGGCGACACCCCGCCCGCGAACGTGCAGATGAAGGTCGAGTTTGTCGATGCCGACACCATGAGGCTGGTGCTGGTCGTCGATGGCAGCGAAGTCAGCTCGCAGGACGCGCGCTACTCGGCGACGGATGATGGCAAGTTCATGCGGTACCCCGAAGAGTCGCCCGACGGCATCTCGGGCACCTGGTCGATCGACGCCGCGGGCAAGCTGCGCATCGTCAACGACGACGGCAGTGAAGACATCGTGATGGACCGGGCGTAAAGCACTGCGCCTTGAGGTTTCGCAGTCTTTGTTTGATACGCTGGCCGGCCGACGGCGGGCGTTGCGGGCGGGGCGGGTTATCTATTTTGACGTCTTAGCCAAGCAGGTTCCTTGCGTCGGCGTTCTTGCCCCGGGTTTGGGGGACGGCATGTTTGGGGCGCGGGTGTTTCGCGTCGGCGGTTTCGCCGGCCCCGCAATCTTCCAGTGTTGCTTTCCCAAACGCGGGACTTCGCCCGCCGGTATCCTGTTGTCACGACGGGCGGGGACCGCGCCTTGGGGGCCGAGGGATCGGCAGATAATCGCAAGGATGCGTTGCACCCAGCCTCGTCCCGGGCCGCGGGCGTTCCGCGTCTCGCCGAGCTGCGATTGCCACGATTGTTTGCCATGACCGAATTCCTCCACGCCATCATGAGCCCCGTGAACTTCGCACTGACCGTGCTGATGTGTTGCCTGGTGCTGTACTGGCTCGTGGTCATGATCGGGATGGCCGACCTCGACTTCCTGGACTTCGATGTCGATGTGGATACCGACGTCGATGTTGATGCCGACGTCGCGTCGGGCGGCGGGCACGGCTTCATGACGCTGCTCAAGTTTTTTAACGTCGGCGAAGTCCCGCTGATGATCCTGCTTTCGGTCTTTGTCATGATGCTCTGGCTCGTCGGGGTGTTGACGAAGATGTGGTTTGGCGACTGGTCCCTGCCGGTCACGCTGCTGGCGCTTATCCCGATGGTGGTCGGCTGCCTGCTGCTGACGAAGTTGATGACCCACCCGCTTCGCCGACTGTTTGAACAGCTCGAGCGCGACGCGAACGCGGGCAAAGTCGACGTCATGGGCCAGCGCTGCAAGGTCGTCTCAGCGGTCGTCGACGAGCGTCACGGCCAGGCGGAGATCGAGACCGGGGGCTCGCCGCTGCGGATCAGTGTGAAGGTGCCGGCCGGCGGCGCGCCGCTCGAGCGTGGCGACGAGATCGTCGTCGTGGCCGACCGTGATGAAAAAGGTGTTTATACCGTCCGGGGTTTCTAACTAAGGAGTAGATCGATGGTGATGCAGAGTGATACAGTCCTGGCGCTGGCGAGTTGGGTATGGCCCGTCGGCATTGCCGTCGTCTTCCTTTTCTTCCTCGTGTTGTGCGTGGTGATGGTCGCGGCGGCGCTCTACCGCAAGGTCGAGCCGGGCACCGCGCTGGTCCGCCGCGGGTGGGGCGGGCCCACCGTGTCCTTCAACGGGACCAAGGTGTTCCCCGTCGTCCACCGTGTGGACATCATGGACATCTCGGTCCGCCGGATCGAGATCTACCGCCACAGCAGCGAAGGCCTCATCTGCCAGGACAACGTCCGAGCGGACATCAAGGTCGCCTTCTTTATCCGTGTAAACAATGTCGAGAAGGATGTGCTCCAGGTCGCCGATTCGATCGGTGTCCGCCGTGCGTCCGACATCGATGCGCTGATCGAGTTGTTTGACGCGAAGTTCTCTGAGGCGCTCAAGACGGTGGGTAAGAAGTTCGACTTTACCGACCTGTACACCGAGCGTGATAAGTTCAAAGACGAGATCGTCGCCCACATCGGCACGGACCTCAACGGCTACGTGCTGGACGACGCGGCGATCGACTACCTCGAGCAGACTGACCTGAACCAGCTCGACCCGAACAACATCCTCGACGCCGAGGGCATCAAGAAGATCACGGACCTCACGGCGAGGGAGGCGGTGCGTGCGAACGACATCGCGCGTGAGAAGGAGAAGACGATCCGCAAGCAGGACGTCGAGGCGCGTGAGGCGATTCTGGAGCTGGACCGCCAGCAGGCCGAGGCCGAGGCGAAACAGAAGCGTGAGATCGATTCGGTTGTCGCGCGTGAGGCGGCCGAGGCGAAGAAGGTCGAGGAGGAGGAGCGGTTCAAGTCGGAGAAGGCGCGGATCGCGACGGAGGAAGAGCTCGGGGTTGCGGAGGAGAACAAGCAGCGGCAGATCATCATCGCGGCGAAGAACCGTGAGCGTGCGGACAAGGTCGAGTCCGAGCGTGTGATGCGTGAGCAGCAGCTCGAGGCGACGGAGCGTGAGCGTCTGGTGACGCT
This sequence comes from Phycisphaerales bacterium JB063, assembly GCA_044439905.1. Classification (GTDB taxonomy): domain Bacteria; phylum Planctomycetota; class Phycisphaerae; order Phycisphaerales; family Phycisphaeraceae; genus JAHQVV01. The sequence goes on from JBITAC010000073.1 coordinate 24,468, forward strand.
GGCGCAGATCGAGAAGGACAAGGCCGTCGAGGTCGAGAAGAAGAAGATCCAGGACGTGATCCGCGAGCGAGTGGTCGTGGAGCGTGCGGTGGTGGAAGAGGAAGAGAAGATCAAGGACACGCACGAGATCGCGACGGCGAAGCGTGCGAAGGTGGTGCAGGTGACGGCGGCGGAGGCGCTGGCCGAGGAAGACAAGGTCAAGGAAGTGAAGAAGGCCGAGGCGAGCAAGCTTGCGAGCGAGTTCCAGGCCAACGAGATCCTGATCGAGGCGGAGGCGCGTCGTGCCGCGGCGGAGAAGGATGCTCAGGCGAAGATGAAGCTGGCCGAAGCGACGCAGGCGGAGCACGCGGCGGTGGGTTTGGCGGAGGCGGAGGTGATGGACGCGAAGTCCGGCGCGGTCCAGAAGTACGGCGCCGCCGAGGCGGACGTGGTGCAGAAGAAGGCCGAGGCCGAGGCGGCGGGCGACCTGGCCAAGGCGGACGCGCTCAAGGCCAAGGGCATCGCCGAGGCGGAGGCCAGCCGGGCCAGCTTCGACGCCGAGGCCGAGGGCATGCAGAAGAAGTACGCGGCCGAGGCCGAGGGCGTTGCCGCGAAGGCCGAGGCGATGCAGAAGCTCGACGGCGTGGGCAAGGAGCACGAAGAGTACAAGCTCCAGCTGGAGAAGGACCTCAAGGTCGAGCTGGCCGAGATCAACATCCGCAAGGACATCGTCACCGAGCAGGCGAAGATCATGGGCGAAGCACTCAAGAGCGCCCACATCGACATCGTCGGCGGCGAGACGCAGTTCTTCGACACGATCCTCAACGCCATCACCCAGGGCAAGAAGGTCGATCGGCTGGTCGACAACTCGCAGACGCTGACGGACGTGAAGGACACCTTCTTCAACGGCGAAGGCGAGTACTTCGAACGCAAGGTCCAGCAGCTCATCGGCCGGTTCGGCATCAAGAGCGAGGACGCCAAGAACCTCTCCGTCGCCGCGCTGATCGCCAAGCTGCTCGCCAAGAGCGATGACGGCGACCTGACCAGCGAGCTCAAGCACCTCTTGGGCCTGGCCAAGCAGGCGGGCGTCGCCGACCAGACCGTCGGGTCGCTCGGGCTGCTGGACAAGAAGAAATAGGGCGCTGATCCATCACAGAGGGCACAGAGGCACGGAGGCACAGAGAAAGGCCATTGGCTGTGCTTCAGCGTCCCGCTCCTAGAGGATGAACATGAGTTACGACCTTTGGTTTTGGAAACAAAAACCCGATTGCGTAGATCAACCAGGTAGCATCGTGACTGCGATCGCTCAAGATGGAGATTATGGCAGTGTCTGCGAGATAGACATGGATAGCTTGCTTGGAGCTGTCATCCTGAAGTTCCCTGCCATTGAACAGCATGCCAATCCCCAAACGGGCAAACTACGCCAGCTGATACTGGACCCTAAAGATCAGGATTGGATGTTGTTGGTTGGGTGGCCATCACATCACTTGGAAGTCGAGTCGCACGGAGCTCCCGGAGAAATACTCAATGTTTTCATCGACATTTGTTGGGAGTATGAATGCCCTCTTTACGATCCGCAGACCGGGACTCGCTACACAGGGTGATGGTTTTACTCTGTGGCTCCGTGCCTTCGTGTCCTCTGTGATTTGCCTTGAATCGAACTGACTATGGCGGAATCCGAAGATACAACTCAGGACCTGCAAGGTCAGTCGGGCCATGCTCACAGCGAGCAGCTCGACCAGGGCACCTACGACATCATCCGCAACCGCCTGCGCGACCGGGGCAAGACCCTGCGCACGCAGCTCGACAAGCTCAACGAAGAACGCAAAGAGGTCTTCGGCTCCATCGAGTTTGAGCTCACCGGCACCGACCGCATCACGACCGACCACAACTGCGTCCCGCGCGATATGACCGCCGTGGGCGACCGCATCCTCGTGGGCTACAACGTGCAGTTCGGCCTCAAGACCGAGATCAACCTGAGCGACGTCTTCGCGGTCTACCGCTTTGTCGAGGGCAAGTTCGAGCCCGAGCCGTTGGACCTGATCGACGACTCCGCGTTCCGCAAAGACTTCCAGGACCTCTACCGCTTCTACAAAAAGACGGTGTTCGCCAAGCTCTTCCGCAAGGGCCCGCACCTCTACATGAAGTTCCGCGTCGGGCAGGATGTCAACGACTTCAAGGCCTTCAAGTGGGCGGTCGCCACCGACGACGCGGGCAACACCACGCTCAAGTACATCGACAACCGCAGCGACCACGAGGTCCGCTACCCGACCCAGCACGACTTCACCTGGACCCGCGCGGGACGCGACGAGCAACGCCCCGGCAAGCACCCCCACGTCTCTATCAACGACCAGGTCTTTATCGAGACCACCGGCGGCGACCTGACCATCAAGGTCGAGGACAACACCGAGACCGGCCAAGGCATCTACAGCGAACCCGTCGACGACCCCGATCAGACCCTCGACGACGCCGAGTACGAGTTTGTCTCAGAGGGGCACCTCATCCTGCTGCGCATTCGGCCGTACCAGGAACACACCTACCGATACTTCATCTTCAACACGAAGCTGCAGGAGGTCCACCGCTGCGACACGATCGGCCACGCGTGCGTGCTACTGCCCGACGACCACGGGCTCATGTTCTGCGACGGCTACTACCTCGCTTCGGGCGAACTCCAGACCTTCCCCACCGTCCCCGCCAACATGGTCTTCGAGCGCCGCATCCCCGCGCCCAACGGCGAAGACTACCTCTACATCTTCTACAACCGGGACAGCGGCGCGTACGCGCTCATGGCCTACAACCTCATCGCGCAGACGGTCGAGACGCCCACCGTCTGCAACGGCTACGCCTTCTTCGCCGACGGCACGATGGTCTACTTCAAGGCCGGCGAAGAACCGCAAAAACACCACGCCGTGCAGGTCTGGCAGACGCCCATCGTCGGCCCCAACTATGAGCCGCCCACGCAGAGCGACAGCTACCTCTACAAGATCGGCAACCGCGACATCGTCCGCGGCATGGCCGAGTGTGTCGAGGTGCTCGGGCTCATCCACCGCGACGACCCCTACGCCGAGCTCTACCTCGACATCGTCCGCACCGCCGAGGGTTTGCTCGACAGCTACTTCTGGCTGGACGATGCGGCGAGCCACGGCCTGGCGGAGACCATCCGCGCGATCCGTGACGCGGCGCAGGCCGCCGTGGGCGAGTTCGAAAAAGTCACCCGTGTCCGCAAGCAGACCGCGAAGCAGACCAACGACGTCGCGCAGGAAGCCGAGGACCTGGTCAACCGCAACGCGACGAAGATCTACGACTCGATCAACGTCTATGTCGAGTCGCTGGGCGGGCTGCGGTCGGTGCGTGGCAAGGTCATCGCGCTCAAGGAGCTGCGCTACGCCGACCTCCCGCGGATCGACGAGCTCGAGCAGCGTGTCACCGAGCAGACCGACGCACTCAGCCAGCGGACCGCCGAGTTCCTGCTGAAAGACGAGGCGCTGGTCCCGTACGTCGAGGCCGCGACCGAGCACGAAAGCCGGATCGAGCAGGTCGCTAAGGTCACCGAAGCGAAGGCGCTCGAGGAGGACATCCTCAAGACGGCGGGCGAGCTGGAGATGCTCATCGACATCGTGGGCAACCTGAAGATCGACGACGCGACGCAGCGGACGGCGATCATCGACTCGATCTCCGCCGTGTTCGCCGAGCTCAACGCCTCACGCACGAAGCTCAAAAACCGCATCCAGCAGCTGGGCCGAACCGAGGGTGTCGCCGAGTTCAACAGCCAGCTCAAGCTGCTCAATCAGTCGGTCGTCAACTACCTTGACCTCAGCGATACGCCCGAGAAAACCGAGCAGTACCTGACCAAGGTGATGGTGCAGGTCGAGGAGCTGGAGGGGCGTTTCGCGGAGTTTGATGAGTTTGTCCTGCAGCTCACCGAGAAGCGCGACGAGGTCTATAACGCGTTTGAAAATCGCAAGCTCCAGCTCATCGAGAAGCGCAACAAACGCGCCAACGCGCTGGCGCAGGCGGCCGACCGCATCCTCGGCGGGGTGCAGTCCCGTGTCGAGCAGATGACCGACATCAACGACATCCACGGCTACTTCGCCGCGGACCTGATGATCGACAAGGTCCGCGACATCGTGGACGAACTCGTGGAGCTCGACGACACGGTTCGTGTGGACGACATCCAGTCGCGGATGAAGACGATCCGCGAAGACGCCGTGCGCCAGCTCAAGGACCGGCAGGAGCTCCAGGAGGGCGGCAACGTCATCCGCTTTGGCCGGCACAAGTTCTCGATCAACACGCAGGACATCGACCTGACCACCGTACTGCGTGACGACGTGATGCAGCTTCACCTCGCGGGCACGCGATTCTTCGAGCCCATCGACGACCCCGCGTTCAACGCGACCCGGCCGGTGTGGAGCCAGGAGGTCGTCTCCGAAAACGACGGCGTCTACCGTGCCGAGTATCTCGCGTACCTGATCTACAACGAGTCGCTCAGTGCAAGAACCGCCGCGACTATCAAGCAGATCGAAGCCGCGCAAGACGCCGTTAAGCCGCAAGAAGGAACTGCGGATGTCTCTGCTGAAGCCGCCGAGTCGCCCGAGACCGGCCGCGCGACGATCCCGTCGCTCCCCGAGCTCGCCGCGTTAGACGATGCCGGGCTTCTTGCGGTCGTGCAGCGGTTCATGGCCCCGCGCTACAGCGAGGGCTACACCAAGGGTGTCCACGACGCCGACGCCGCGAAGATCCTCCGCGTCCTCGCGGACATCGGCAGCGTCATCGACCTGCTGCGCTTCCCCAGCGACGCCCGCGCGCTCGCGTCGCTCTACTGGCACGGCGTGCTGGCGGACGGCGACCACCCCAGCCACGAAAGCGCCCGCCGGCTCGCCGCCCAGCTCGCCGGGTTTGGCCAGGTGCATGCGCTGTTCCCCGACGCCTCGAAACAGAAGCTCTACGCCGCGCGCGCCGCAGGCCTGCTGCGTGCTTTCGCCGAGCAATACGACGCCCTCGACCCTGCGCTCGCCGACGAGGCGGGGGCGTACCTCTGCCAGCAGCTGATGCGGGGTGAGCGTTTTGTCATCGGGCCCGAGGCCGCGGCGCTGGCGACCGCCTTCCGTGAACACCTCAAGCAGAACCGCGCGACCCGCAAGTTCAACCTGAGTATCGAGAAACTGGCGGGCGAGGACAACGAAACCCTGGCCGGCACACGCGTCGATCAGTTCGCGCTGATCCGTGACTGGCTCGACGCGTTCGCGGATAGCGCCGACGCCCCGGCCGGGCTTGGCGACCTCCGCCCCTGCCTCGACGAGGCCGCCGCCGTCCTGCTCGACCCCGACCACGAGACCGAGCGCACCGCCGCCGTCACCATCCGCCTCGAGATCGCCGGGCTCATCGGCTCGCATCCGGTGCTCCGCGACGGCACGCTCGACCTGCACTTCAACCGCTTTCTTGCCCGGCTGGGCCGGTTCGCCAGTGTCGACGTCCCACGTTTCACACAGTACACCGAGATGAAACGCCGCTTCGTCGACAACGCCCGCGAAGAGATGCGACTCGAAGAGTTTGAGCCCAAGGTCCTCACCAGCTTCGTCCGCAATAAACTCATCGACTCGGTCTTCCTCCCGCTCATCGGCGACAACCTCGCCAAGCAGATCGGCACGACCGGCGAAAACAAACGCACCGACCGCATGGGCCTCCTGCTGCTCATCTCCCCGCCGGGCTACGGCAAAACTACCCTCATGGAGTACATCGCCAACCGCCTGGGCATCGTCTTCATGAAGATCAACGGCCCCGCGATCGGGCACGGCGTCACGTCGCTCGACCCCGAAGAAGCACCCAACGCTTCGGCCCGCGAAGAAGTCGAAAAACTTAACCTCGCGCTCGAGATGGGCGACAACGTCCTGCTCTACCTCGACGATATCCAGCACACGCACCCCGAGCTGCTGCAGAAGTTTATCTCGCTGTGCGACGCCCAGCGCCGGATCGAAGGCGTGTACAAAGGCAAGACACGCACCTACGACCTGCGCGGCCGAAAGTTCGCCGTCGTCATGGCCGGCAACCCGTACACCGAGTCGGGCGATAAGTTCCAGATCCCCGACATGCTCGCCAACCGGGCAGATACCTACAACCTCGGCGACATCATCGGCGAGCACGGCGACGCGTTCAAGATGTCGTACCTCGAGAACTGCCTCACGAGTAACCCGACGCTCAACACGCTCGCCGCGCGCAGCCAGAAGGATGTCTACGCCATCATCCAGATCGCCGAGACGGGCAGCCGAGAGGGTGTCGACTTTGAAGGCAGCTACAGCGCGCAGGAAGTCGAGGAGATGGCGACGGTGATGCGTAAGCTCATCACGGTGCGCGACGTGATCCTCAAGGTCAACCTGCAATACATCGCCTCGGCGGGCCAGGAAGACGCGTACCGCACCGAGCCGCCATTCCAGTTGCAGGGCTCGTACCGCAACATGAACCGCATCGCCGAGAAGATCGTGCCGGTGATGAATGATGAAGAGCTGATGGGCCTGATCGTCGCGACGTACGAGCAGGACGCGCAGACCCTGACCACCGGGGCCGAGGCGAACCTGCTGAAGTTCCGGCAGATGATCGGCATCATCACGCCCGAAGAGCTTGAGCGATGGGAGGCGATCAAGGCGTCGTTTGTCAAGAACAACGCTGTCGCCGCGATGGGCGGCGACACCGCCGCGGCCGTGGTCAGCCAGCTCGCCGGGTTCAACCAGGGGCTGGGCGCGATGCGCGAATCCATCGGCGGGGCGATCGGCCAACTCGCCGAGGCGCAACGCGCCGCGCAGCAATCCAACGCCGCCAAAACGAAGGCCGAGCCCGACGCCGACCTCGCCAAACAGCTCGGCCCCGTCCTCGCACAGGTCGGGTCGCTGGGCGACCGGCTCGACGCCATCCGCGACGCGCTTGACCACGGTGCAGCCGAACTCGCCAAGGCCGCCAAGCCGGCGAAGACCAAGCCCGCCTCGAAGAAAAAAGAAACCCCGGCTACCGTCGAGGCCAAGCTCGACCCCGACACGCTCAACGCCATCCACGCCCTGGTCGACCAACTCGGCAACCTGCCCGCCGCCGCGAATGCGCTGCATACATCGCAACCCAAGCCGGCCCCTGAGCACAGCGAAGGGCCGGATAGCGCTACCCAAGCCCCCGCGCCACGGCTGCACGCCCCACCCGACCCCGACCTCCCCCACGAGATCCGCGTCGTCAACAAAATCCCCTCGACCTTCCTCTACGTGATGAAGGAGCAGTTCGCGCTGATGAAGGGCTGGCTCGAACCGCTCACCCGCATCACCGCCGACCAGGACGACCAGCTCAAGTCGCTACACACCAAGGTCGAGACGATCCTTGAGCGCTACGACACGATGATCGACCGGCTCGAGAAGAACAAGCCCGAGGGCGGCTCCGAGGCCGAGGTCGTGGACGACGACTGACCCGCCCGCCCCGGCAACTGGCGTGCCGCGTGAATTCGCCGAGAATACGAACCGATGCCCACCGACCCCCCCAAGCTGACCTACCTGGTCCGGCAGAGCGACCGGCGGATCCACCCGCCCGTGCCCGCGCCGCCGATCCACGAAGTGCGCGAGCCCCTGCCGCGCTTCGGTCGGCTGCGCAAGTTCTTTCGGCCGTGGCGTCTGGTCAGCAAGCTCGCGCTCTTCGGCCTGCCCTTCTGGCTGACCGCGGGCGTCCTCGCGGCCGGCGGCTGGGCGGCCGGGGCGCTCTCGGGTGTCATCCAGTCGCTGGGCTCGGTCGCCGACGCGGGCTTCAGCGCCGCGGGCACTCTCGCGCTCTTGCCCCTGGGGATCTTCGCGCTGTGGGCCGGCGTCCTCGCGGTGCTCGACCTCTCGAACCTCCCCAAGGAACGCCAGGCCGAGCTCGCCTACCGCCGCGCCAGCGAACGCCTTGGCGAGCCCGACGTCCTCACCCCCGACGACATGAAACGCATGAGCGTCCGCGAGGCGCTCACCATGCTCGCGCATATGCGGCATATGCTCGACGAGCTCTCCAGCGAGAAGCGGCCGTTCTCCGGCGTGCTGCTCGATTCCCTGCGCGAGTCGCACCGGCTGATGGAACAGTCCGTCCTCGAACTTGTCACCACCGAACGCAAGCTCGCCGAGTGGGCCGGCCGACTGGGCGACGACGCGGGCTACACGCTGCAGCTCCAGCAACGCCGACAGGCCCTGCTCGCCAGCTACCCCGAGATCATCGACCGCTGCCTCAAGGCCACCGACCAGGCCCTCGCCAAGCAGGCCCGCCTCGACGCGGGCGCCCCCGTCCAGACCACCGGCGGCGGCGGCGCGGCCGACCTCGAACAGGCCGTGTCCGAGCTGCTCGAACGCTGCCAACGCGCGATCGACAAGGTCGACGCCACCGCCTACGACGAGCAGGAGTTCCTCCAGTACGCCGCCAAGCAGGCCGACGCCGAGACCTCCGCCCCGTCCTCGACACCTGACCACGAGAAACAAAGCGACCCGTAACCGATCGCCGATACCACTAGAATGCCAGCCAGCCCTTAGCCACTAGCCACTCTTCACCAGCCACCAGCCACCTGCGCCCTCCCCCCGGAGCTACTCATGTTCAAAGCCGTCGGCCGTTACTTCCGTGCGATCGGGTACCTCTTCACGGGCCGGATTGACGCCGCCCGCCGCGCGATCTCCACCAGCCCGCACGTCATCCAGGCCACCTTCGACTCCGTCATCGACGACAAACGCAAAAGCGTCATCCAATACAAAGACGCGATCGCCCGGCTTATCGTCCAGCACGAGGCGAAGATGTCCAAGATCAAGTCGCTGACCGAGGAGGTCAACCACCTCGAGCAGCTCAAGGAAGGTGCCGCCGCCAAAGCCCGGACCGTCGCGCAGGAGATGAAAGCCAACGGCGCGACCATCGAGCAGATCAAGCAGGGCGAGGACTACCAGAAGTGCATGATCGCCTACAACGACTTCAGCGCGAAGGTCACCGAGAAGACCGCACGCATCAATGAGCTCGAGCAAGAGGTCAAGGAGATGGACGGCAACATCACCGGCCACAAGGTCCAGCTCCAGCAGATGCTCCGCGAGATCGAGTCGCTCAAGGAAGAGGCCGCGACGACCGTCGCCGAGGTCATCACCGCGAAGGAAGAGCAGGAGCTCAACGACATGCTTTCGGGCATCAGCGCCGACCGCACAAGCAAGGAGCTCAGCGATATGCGCCAGCTCCGCGAAGAGATGAAGGCGAAGGCCAAGGTCAGCAAAGAGCTGGCCGGGACCGACACGAAGGTGCAGGAGGCCGAGTTCCTGGACTACGCGACGAAGAACGTGGCGACCAGCGAGTTCGACCAGCTGATCGGCCTGGCCGAGCAGGTCGACGAGGGCGGGGAAGCGGGTGGCGATGGGATGGAGCGCGAAGGCGAGACGAAGCTGCCGGAGTAGGGCGGTTTTAGCCACAGATTTCGCAGATGACACAGATAGAAGCGGGAGCTTGTTAGCCGCCGCCCTTGGGCGGCGCGTTGTGGACAGAAATCTCACGCAGAGGCGCGGAGGCGCAGAGAGGTTGTCGGCATGAAGCTGATAGCGGTTCGTCCGAAGAACTACCGCCGCATCGTTTTGGAAGCGATCAAGCGGCTTGATGCCCCACGTGTTTTTGCGGACAAGAAGGAAGTGACAGATTTTTCTGATCGTGGACCTTTGACACAAACGAAGCTGCGGCAATGTACAGATTTTCTAGTCCGGGATGGCCGCCAAAGAGTTCTTGGGTTTCACGATCATCCTGATGAGATGTGGATTTCAGAGAGTCACAACGATTTGACAGAGTATTGTGAAGATATGGGTTGGCTGACTATTGAGTCGTAGTATTCGCTCTCTGCGCCTCCGCGCCTCTGCGTGAGATAACTTCCCCCATGCCCACCCCACCCCCCAAGTACGATTTTTTCAGCCGGATCGCGCGGATCGTGAACAGCGGGCAGTCGCGCGCGGTCATGGTCGCCGGGGAGGTGCACGACCTGTTCTTCGTCGGCGACAAGGCCGCAAAACTCGATGAGTCGCAGGAAGGCAACGACAGCGGGGGCGAAAGCCCCGGAGGGGCCGGGGGCGGCGAGTACGTCCCGCTCATGCCGTACCTGTGCAAGCAGTGCGACATCCCCGGCGTGGTGCTGCTGGTCTATGAACTCAACGGCCCGATCCGGTGTGTCGATCCCGACGACCGGCGTCGGCTG
>JBITAC010000074.1:0-19338 GCA_044439905.1 Phycisphaerales bacterium JB063
CCAAACAACCGCTGCGACACGCGACCCCGCGAGATCGATCCCGCAGCCCCTCGCCCCCAGAGGCCCGCACAAGCCCACGACACCGCAACTCCGATACACCCCGCGTAGCCAGGAACGCTTCTCAAAGTTGCCCGCCAATCCCCCGAGCGAGCGGGTGTCCGTTAGCACTCAACGCCGTCATCACATATCGCCATCCATATGCTGCGTGATCGCGCAATGCACGATTCTATCCCCCCGTCCGGCTGACATCGCGGGCAATCCTCTGGATTCACGCAGCCAAAGCCAGCCGCCGGGGTTGCGCCGTCGTGTAAATCTCGTGGAAAAACACACGGATTACGGTGAATGCAAATTTTTTTTACAGCATTAACCCTTTTTCACACCGCGCGGAACTTCCGCTGAATCAGCGACTTACCCGGGGTCAAAAATCGAAGTTAAGCCATTTTAATGCGGAAAATCGGCAAAATGCATGTTCACCCCTACACCATTTGGAGTGACCTGACTATACTCGCCGCCGAACAGGAGCACGGCATGCTGCAACAGCAAGGCCGTGTCTGCGAACCCGATGCATCGCGCGACGGGTCTTGTTCAGGCCGACCCATGGATGGGCCGGCAGCCGTAGCCATCGGTCGGCGTTACCTCGGCCCCGTGCGTGAGAATTGCCGCCCCTAACCTTTTCCGGTTCGATGCCAGGCGCGATCCCTGTGGTTGTCGCTGCGCCGAGCCGGCCTGGGAACAAGTTGTATGTATACCCACGCTTATCGTCTGTTGAGATTCCAAACGCTCTTGGCCCTGCTGATGGGCTTATGCGTTTCAGCCGCCTCGGCCGAGACCTACCGCATCCTCGAACGCACGCCCCAAGGGGACGTGATCTCTCGTGCGGCCGAAGTCCAGGAGCCACGTGACGGCATCGACCCGGTCACCTACCACGAGACCTTCTCGACCCCCACCGACAGCCGACACGCACAGATCCTCTGGGTCTCCTCGGGCGAAACGATTGTCGTCGACCGCAACACCATCGACGATAGCGGCGGCTACCCGATGGTTGTCTCGGCCACGATCCCAGACGGGGGCGACCTGCTCTACCAGATTTACTCAAGTACAAACGGTCAGATCCGCAACTTCACGCATGCCACTAACGGCCCCGACTGGTCGGTCAATCAGGAAAAACTAGCCACCCTGGCCGCAGGCGAGTACACACTGCACGTCACGATCCGGACGCCGGGCCAGAACGAAATCCGTGCAACCCAGCGGATCGAGATCCGTGGCAATGCGGGCAAGGACACCGGCAGCCGTGACCCGGTCATCATCCGACCGCCGATTGTTATCCCCCCTGTCGTGACCCCGCCCGTCGTCATCGACCCCATCGACATCGCCCCGCTCATCGAATGGGTCTTGCCCGACGACGGCCGAATCATCTACGTCTCGTCCTCCACCGGCAACGACAACAACAACGGACGGACCCCGCAGACCGCCGTCCGCTCGCTCGACCGCGGCTACGCCCTGATGCGTGACAACAGACCCGACTGGCTCCTGCTCAAACGCGGCGATGTCTTCGACCTGCCCGCCAACAAGACCGGCGACTTCCGCGCCTGGTACAAGTCCGGCCGATCCGCCACCGAGCCCATGATCATCGGGGCCTACGGCGACGAAAACGCGCCACGCCCCCGACTCAACTCCAACGGCAACGGCGGGCTCAACCACCTCTACATCGACAACCTCGTCATCCGCGACCTCCACCTCTACGCCAACCGACGCGACCCCAAGAGCCCCGACTTCAACGGCGGCGGCGGGCGTCGCGAGCTCGGCCTGCACATGGTCCGTGCCGAGGACGTCGTCATCCAGGGCTGCCTCATCGAATACTTCAACATGAACGTCATGCTCCGCACCGAGCTCGACATCGACGAGACACGCCTCCGCGGCATCCGCTTCCATCGCTGCACCATCCGCAACGCCTACGCACTCGACGGCGACGACTCGCACGGCATGTACGGCTGGCACGTCGCCGGGCTCTCCATCACCCAGTGCGTCTTTGACCACAACGGCTGGGCCGAGGACATCGACGACGTCTACCGCACCGGCCGAAGCCACAACGTCTACTTCAGCGACTGCACCCAGATCAACCTCGAGGGCAACGTCTTCTGCCGCGAGTCGTACCTCTCGGTCAAGTTCCGCTGTGAAACCGAAGGGCTCTGCCGCGACATCACGATCCGTGACAACCTGTTCATCGGATGTGCCTACCCACTCGAGTTCGGTGCCAACGGCGATATCGACTCAATCAACTACGCCAACATCGAGCTCAAGAACAACGTCTTCGCACGCACGACGGGCTGGCCCGTCAACGCACCCCGCAACCTCGCGGTCACCATCACACGCACCTCGGGCGCACTGGTCCAGAGCAACCTCTTCATCGACAACGGCGTCGAAGGGTCGCAGTTCAACGAGGCCGTCCGTGCCAGCGCCTACCATGCCCTCGAGGACATCGTCATCCGCGACAACGACGCGTTCCTCCCCACGCCCCGTGGCGACGACATGTTCTCGACCCACCACCGCGAGCAGCGCTCGGTCCCGGAGGTCACCTTCATCAACAACCGTGAAAACATCGCCCACGGCCGATACGTCGATCCCAGCGTCACCATGGAGAAGTACCTCCAGACACGCGGCATCACGAACCGGAGCCTCAACAACCTGATGAAGCTCATGAGCGATTCGACCGTCGCCAACAACCCTCGGGTCTCGATCGCCGACATGGTCCAGTACTACCGCAACGGGTTCACGCTCGTCACTGGCAACTGACCTGCCAAGCCAACACGCAACAAAAAAACACCCCGCGATGGCGGGGTGTTTTTTGTTGCTTGACTCTGACCGACCCGAAATCCGATCGTGGCGAAGACACGCCGACAGCGCCGGCCGCTACGGCTTGAGCAGCGCATCAAGCCCACACGCGGGCGTGGCCGGCATCGGCAGGTCGGGCTGCTCGACCGACGCGACGGGGTACGCGCAGTAGTCGGCCGCGAAGAAACCGCTTGGCCGATGGTTCCCGCTTTTCCCGATACCCCCGAAAGGCAGCTTCCCGCTCGCGCCGCTGGTGGGCTTGTTCCAGTTGATAATGCCCGCACGGGTGTGTGTATAGAACTGTTCGTACAGCGTGCGGGAGGCGCTGAGCAGTGACGCCGAGAGCCCGTAGCTCGTGTTGTTGGCCTCGGCGATTGCGGCGTCAAAGTCGCGCACGCGAACGACCTGCAGCAGCGGGCCAAAGTACTCCTCGTCACGCCGATCCACGACGTCCGTGACATCGACCAGCCCTGGCGACAGCAGCGCATCACACCGCTCGGAGCGTTTCATCTCAACCAGCGGCCTGCCCCCACGCGCGAGCAGATCCTCTTGCGCCTTGAGCATCGCATCCGCCGCGGCCGAGTTGATGAGTGGGCCATAGAACGGCTCGGGCGAGTCGCTTGGCAGGCCATAACGGATCAACACCACCCTCTCAATCAGGCGCTGCAGAATCGCGTCGGCCTCGTCGCCGTCGATCAGGATCAGCCGACGCGCATCGGTGCAGCGCTGCCCGGCCGTGATGTACGCGGAGTTGATGATCGTGTAGCACGCGGCATCGACATCGGGCGTCTGGTGGACGACCAGCGGGTTGTTGCCGCCCATCTCCAGCGCGAGGATTTTCTGTGGCGTATCGACGAGCGCGCGGTGCAGCGCGGCGCCGACGTTGTAGCTGCCGGTAAAGAGGATGCCGTCGTGGCCCGGGTGGTTCGCGAGCGCGACACCGGTGTCTCGCGCCCCCTGCACGAGGTTGAGCACACCGTCGGGCAGACCCGCCTCCTGCCAGGCATGGGCCATCACCTCACCGATCGCGGGCGTCTGTTCGCTGGGCTTGAAGACCACCGTGTTGCCCGCCAACAGCGCGGGGACGATGTGCCCATTGGGCAGGTGGCCCGGCAGGTTGAACGGGCCAAAAACGCTCAGCACGCCGTGCGGCTTGTAGCGCAGTGCCGCCGTGGCGTCGCCCATGGCGAACGACTGCTCGCTTTGCCGCTGCTCGAACGCGTTGAGCGTCAGCGCGACCTTGCCGATCATCGCCCCGGCCTCGGTCGCCGCCTCCCACCGGGGCTTGCCCGTTTCGTCGCTGATCAGCCGAGCGATCGCGTCCTTGCGTGCCTCCAGGACATCGCGGTACCGCTCAAGCACGGCAACGCGTTGTGCAAACGAAACCGCCGACCATGCGGGCAGCGCGTCGCGTGCGGCCGCAACCGCGAGCCCAACCTCCCGCGTGCTCGCCGCGAGCCCCCGCCAGTAGGCCTCGCCCGTCGCGGGGTTGGTGGCCGCCAGTTCACTGCCCTCACCCGGCTGCCAGTCGCCGCCGATCAGGTGTCCCTTGGCTTCGCTCACGAGATCTTCCCCTTCACTTTAGGAGCGACATCGGGACGCAGCTTCACATAACGCACCGTATCGCCAACACTGACCTGCAGCGCATTCGCGGCCTGATACGTCATCGTGACGCAGCCGTCCTCGATCCTCAGCCGCGCCTCGCAAGCCATAAACACCCGGTCCTGATCGCTCACACTGACGACGTACTGCTCGCTGTCGATCTCACGGTCCACGAGCGACGCGACGATCGTCTCTTTGCTCTCGCGCACCCCGCGGATCGAGTCGCGCGGGCTCGTGATGACCGGCCCGCCCTCGAAGATGTTGACCCAGCCGTTGTAGTCAAACCCCTCCCGGCGGAGGATCGCGAGCGCGGGCTCGGTCTTGGGGTGGACCTTGCCGACCACCGCCTGCGCCGACTTGGGCAGCAGCGGCAGGTAGATCGGGTGGCGCGGGAGCATCTCGCCGGTCAGCTCCTTCACCTTGATCGACAGGTAGTCCGCCATCGGAAAGTCCATGCCGAAAAAGTGCGTGCCCACCGCGTCCCAGAACGGGCTTCGGCCTGAGTCGTCGATCACCCCGCGCATCTCCGCGATCACCGTCGGGTCAAACAGCGTCGGGTACTGCGCCAGGAAAAGGAAACGCGAGACCGACAGGACCCGGCCTGTCCCGCCCTGCCGATACGCCGGGTGGAGGAACAAGCTGCACAATTCGGATGGCCCGTCGTGCTCGCCGACCAGCTGCAGCGTCGGGATCTCCTTGCGCATGTCGAGCGCTTTGGATTCGTGGACGCTGGTCTCGACCTTGTAGTAATAGAACGGGTGGAACCCGCCGAGCTTGGACTCGAGCCCGCTGATGCCGACGAGCTTGTTCGCGTCGGTATCGTGCAGCGCGAAGAGGTACGACTGGCCCTCGGCACCGCTGGCGTTGGGGTGGGCGTCGTCGGCGACCGTCTTGAAGCACCGCGCCGCGTGCCGTGTCCGCCGCTCAAGCAGGTCGCGGTCCTTGGGCAGCGTCGTCAGCCCGTACGTGCTCAGGTTGGCGAGGTCGAGCAGCGCATCGACATCGCTGATCGCAACCGGCTTGATGACCAACATCGCTACGCCTCCTGTTTCTGAGCCAGTTCCTGCTCGACCTGCACCAGCGTCTCGCCGAGGATCTTGCACACCGCCGCGACATCGTCTTGCGTCATCACCGACGCGGGCGGCAAGAAACGCACACGGTAGGGCCCGCCGCCGCAGACAAAAGCGATGACCCCGTTGTCGAACAGCGCGTTGAGGGTCGCGCGGGTCTTGTCCGCGCTGCCATCGAACACCTGGAACGCCATCATCGTGCCAAGCCCGTGCAGCTTGCCATCGATCAGCGTCGGGTGCTTGGCGTTGAGCTCGGCGATGCCCTTGGCAAAGGCCGCGCGGATCGTCGCGTTGCAGCCCGATTCGCCAAACCACTTGCCGCTCTTCATCCGACCGAGCACCTCGAGCGCTGCGTGGATCTGCGGCGAAGAGCCCGTAAACGTCTGGCTCACCAGCCCGGGCCGCGGGGCGTAGTCGGCCTTGTACAGTGTCGCGCAGACCTGGCTCATCTTGCCCACCGACACCACATCCACCAACTCGTCGAGCCCGTAGTGCTGGAACGCGAACGGCTTGAGGGATCGGCCAAAGGTCTGGATCTCATCGACAAACACCGCGACGCCTTGCGCCTTGCACTCGGCCATCAACGCCCGGTGGAACTTCGCGTCGCCGGCGTTGTAGCCGCCCTCGCCCTGCACCAGCTCGAACATCACCGCGGCGATCTTGCCCTTGTAGCGGTCCAGGTGCAGCCGAAGGTGCTTGAGCGCGCTGTCAATGCTTTTGTCGACATCGTCCAGCTTGACGAAGGGGAGGTAGTTGACGTTGAGCGCCGCGGGGATGCCGTCACGGTACGCGGCCTTGTCGGTGACCGAGGCGAGCGCGAGGGTTCGGCCGGTAAAACACTTGCTGAACGCGACGATGCGGTCGGCGGGTGCGTGTTTCTGGAAGATGATCTTGAGCGCGTTCTCGTTGGCCATCGCGCCGGACGTCGTGAGGAAGCAGTGGTCGAGCGATGCGCCGTGGGCGTTGGCGAGCGACAGCATCTCGTCGCACAGGCGGATCGAGTCGGTATTGGCCTGGAGGTTGCCCTGCATGACGGTATCGCCCATCGCGCCGTCGATGCCGGCGGCGATCAGCGCGGGGTCCGAGTGGCCCAGCCCGTGCACGCCGATGCCGTTGATCATGTCGTACTTGACCGAGCCGTCCATCAGCTCCACGAGCGGGCCCCGACCGATGCCCGAGCCGATGTAGGGGTACCAGAGCTTGCCGCGCAGCTTGCCGAAGTCTTCGAGCAGCGCGGCAAACGATTCGGCCCGGCCCGGATCGGCGGGACGCACCCCCTCAAGCGACTGCTGCGCATCCGCGAGCGCCTCCGCGATCAGCTGCTTGGCCTGCGCGACGCGGGGGTCGGCCTGGAGTGTCTGGGCGGCGAGGTCTGGCATATCGTTCCTTCGTTTCCGTTTCGTGTTGGCGAGTGTCAAAAAGTCTAACCGGTTCAACCTGTGGGCGTGTCGCGCACCGGCCAATCGACCGCGCCCGACGCGAGCGTCATCAGCAGGTGCGCGGACAGCTTGGCGCGTTCGACCAGGCTATCGACCTGCATAAACTCCTGGTCGCTGTGGATCGCGCCGCCACGCACGCCCATCGTGTCGATCGTGGGCACACCCAGCGCCGCGGTACGGTTGCCATCACACACCCCGCCGGTCGAACGCCAGTTCACGGCGGGCAGCCCGAGCTTGGCCGCGCTGCCTTCGACCAGCCCCTGCAAGGCCTCGCTGCCCGGGCCCACCGGCTTGGGCGGTGCGGTGAACGCGCCGACCGGGCGGGCGGAGAAACCCTCGTGGGCATTGATGTCGGCGACCGCCTGCTCGACCGCCTGCTCGACGCGTCCGCGCTGCGCCGCCGTTTCGTACCGCACGTTGTAACGCACCACCGCCGTGTCAGGCACGATGTTCACCGGCCCCCCGCCGGCGATCCGGCCGATGTTCAGCGTCAACCCGTCGCCCGCCTCCGCGTCGTTGACTGCGTCCAGCCGGGTCACCAGCTGAGCCGCCGCGGCGACCGCGTTACGCCCCGCGCTGAAGTCCCGCCCCGCGTGCGCCGCCCTGCCCCGCACGACGATGGCGAAGTTGCCCGAGCCCTTGCGTGCGCCCACGAGTGTCCCGTCGGGGAGCGCCGGCTCGTACAGCAGCGCGAGATCGCACCGTGAAGCGAGGCCCGTGATCAGACCGTCCGAGCCGTGTGACCCCACCTCTTCGTCCGGGTTGATCAGGATGTCCCAGCCGACCCGCCCCGCGAGGGTGCTACGCTCGAGCGCTTCGACCGCGGCCAGCATCACCACCAGCCCGCCCTTCGCGTCCGCCACGCCCGGGCCAAACAGCATGTTCCCGTCGTGCCGAACGCTTTGGAACGGATGGTCGACCGCGAAGACCGTGTCCATATGGATGCAAAGAAACACGCGGCGCTCGGCCTGCGGGTGCTTCGTGATGTGCAGCGCCTGGCCAAATGTAGACAACGTCGGCTCGCCCGCATCATCGATCGTCTCGTAGCCGGGCAGGTCGGCCCGCTCCATCGTCCCGCCCAGCGTCGCCGCCGACTGCTCGACCTTCCCCAGCATCGTCGCGAGCCCCGCGAGGTTGGCCGATCCGCTGTTGACACTGGCCCAATCGACCAGCCGGTCCAGCATCACGCCAGACTGGGTCTCCAGCCAGCGCAGGGCCTGTTCATCAACGGTGGGCTCAGGGAAAACCATAGTCCACCATCTTAGCCGAGCCGTCGGGCGACGCATCCGCCGTGGGCCTTCGGCGTGAGCTTTCTATAGATTGCGTCTCTTGCGGGCCGGCAAGCACCACGCGATTCAACTTAGCGACGCTGCGTAATCTGGGTCGCGAGAAAAGCCCAAAGCGATCGCGGGCGCGGCTCGAAACCCTTGGTGCGCCCAGGGGCGTCGCTTATACTTTTGAGTCCTGTCGCATCGCTGCCGGTCTTTCTGGCCGGGCGTGCCGGGGGAGAGAGAGCCACCCGATGCCTATGTTGATGTCTTATCGTGCGTCCACCGCGGCGCTGTGCGCGACCGCCGTGCTCTTGGCGACCGACGTCTCCGCCGCCGATCAGACCTGGACCGGCACCCCCGCGGCCGGCCTCTGGAGCGACCCCGCGAACTGGAGCCCCGCGGCGCTCCCCAGCGAAACCGACACCGCTTTGCTTGGCCCGGGTTCGCCCAGCGGCTTCGCCCTCGACCTGGGGGCCACCACCCAGGCCGTGAATGAGCTGGTCCTTTCGGGCGGCGGGGGCTTCACCCTCGATCACGGCACGCTGCAACTCGTCGGCCGAGCGCTCCGCGCGACCGGCAACGCGACGCACACCCTCAACACACCCGTCGCCTTCAGCAGCCAGCCCTTCAGCCCTGTCCTCGGGCCCGCCTTCGTCGACATCGATGACAATGCCACAGTCCACCTCGCGGGCGGCATCGTCGATGGCGGGTTCTTCTCGCTCACCAAAACCGGCTCGGGCACACTCGTCCTCCCCACCGCCAACACGTTCAGCACCCTCACCTTTATCAGCGGCGGCACCGTCCAGCTTGCGCACGCCGACGCCCTGGTCAACAGCATCGTGCAGCTCAATGCCGACAATGGCCTGGACATCTTCACCCACCAGATCAACGCCAACCTCGCGGGCCTCGCGGGCACGGGCGACCTGAACCTCGGTGCGCAGAACCTCACCGTCACCCGCGGCGATTACGCCGGCTCGATCTCCGGCACGGGCTCGCTCACCAAGGTCGTCGGCGCGGACCTCCGGCTCACCGGCGCGAGCACCTACAGCGGCGGCACCTTCGTCACCGGCGGGGCCCTGCACATCGACAACACCGCCGGCTCAGCCACGGGCACGGGCGTCGTCGAACTCATGACCGACGCACTCATCTACGGCAACGGGACCATCGGCGGGCACCTCAACGCCGCGACCCAATCCATCACCCGGCCGGGCGACCAGGGCACCGGCGTCCTCACGCTCGGCAGCGCCACCTACAGCCGAAGCGCCAGACTCGATATCGAGATCGGCGGCCGCAGCGCCGGGGCAAGCTACGACCAGCTCCAAATCACCGGCGATGCCGACATCGACAACCGTGCCTTCCTTTTTGTCGAACTCGTCAACGGCTTCATGCCCGAGGTCGGCGACACCTTCCAGGTCCTCAACGTCGGGGGCACACAGACCGGCACCTTCGGCCGCGCCCTGCTCCCCACCCTCGACGCCGGCCTCGGGTGGAACCTGCAAGACCTCGGGTCGACCGGCGAGGTACGTGTCGAACTGCTGGGCGACCTCAACACCGACGGATTCGTCGGCGCGGCCGACCTCGACCGCCTACTCGCGCAGTGGGGACAGTCAGTCTTCGCCTACGACTACAGCGCGGGCGACATCACAGGCGACGGCATCGTCGACGACGCCGACCTGCAGATCGTCATCGCGCAGTTCGGCAGCAGCACACCCGCCGACGGCGTGCCCGAGCCCGGGACGCTGGCCATGCTTGCGTTGGGGATCCTGGTAGCCCGCCGACGACGCCGGCCCGGGACTTGACACCCCCGGCGCGGGGATCGATAAACCATCGGCCCAAAGCACAATCCGGCAGCGCGAAACACGGGGTGTCCCGCGACTGCCTGCTATCGTTTCACGCAAACGTATCAACACCGATCTACGAGGCACGCGATGAAGCTGCACTGCAAAGTCGTTTCCGGGTATCAGGCGGGGCTGGACCGTGAGCTCGACCGCGACACGGTCCGGATCAGCCGCGACGAAAAGGCCGACATCCAGCTCCACCCGACCAAGGACCTCCAGGTCGGGTCGCAGCAACACGTCGAACTGGTGCGCGACGGCGACGGCTACATCGTCCGCTGCCTGCACGCCAATGGCGTGACCGTCATCACCGGCGGCAAGACGGTCAAGCTCGCGCAAAGCGATCAGACACGCTTTACCCAGGACGCCGACCTGGTCATCGGCAAGGACGGCCCGCGCATCCGCTGCATCACGATCGACAGCGAGATCCCCGCGACCGTCACACAGCTCACCGCCGGCGCACGCGAGCAAATGCCCGTCTCCGAAGTCACAAGCGGGACCGTGCAGAAGGCGGAACAATCGTCGCACCGGATCCTGATCGTCGGCGGGGTCGCGCTATTCCTGGTGCTGGCCGTCGGGCTGGGCAGCTACTTCGCGTTCCGGTCTGCGGGCAAGAAGGCCGACGACACGATCAGCGCGCTGGAAGACGAGATCGACGAACAGGCCGAGGAGCACGAGCGTGACCTGGAGAAGCTCAACCGCGCGATGGACGCGAGCATCGCGGAGATGACGACGATGCGCGAATCGATCGAGGAGATCGACGCGGAAGTCCGGCGGGACTTCGCCTCGGTGCTACGGGGCTACACCCACTCCGTCGCGTCGGTGGGCATCATGGACACCAACGGGCTGTTCTCGCCCCAGGGCACGGCATGGATCGTCGGCACGACCCAGCTCGCGACCAACGCCCATGTCGCCGAGGGCCTACGCGACACCTTCGACCAGTACGGCGGCGCGGACCAGGGCATCAAGATCGTCGCACGGTTCGCCGGTGCCGAAGCCCGTGAGATCGAGATCGAGCCCGACACGATGAAGATCCACCCCGGCTATGCCTACTTCGAAGAGGTCGTCAGCTCGCACTACGTCGACCAGCTCACCGGAAGCATCGCCCGGCTCAGCCCCGGCGGCAACCTCGAGCCCTTCCACCTCGGCTCGTCCTACGACGTCGCCGTGCTCACGACCACCACCCCCGCGGGCACGCCCCTGCCCCTCGCGAAGGAAGACGAGCTACGCGGCCTGGACCAGGGCACCGAGATCGCCTACATCGGCTTCCCGCTCGAAGGCCTCGCCGGCGCACGCATCAACAACCCGCCCGAGATGCATATCGGCCGACTCACCAGCCTGACCAACCTCGTCTACGAGTCCGACACGTTCGAGAACTCGCTCATCCTCAACCACAGCCTGCCCATCGTCGGCGGGTCCAGCGGCAGCCCAATCTTCTCCAAGGACGGCAAGGTCATCGGCCTGATCTCCCACGGCGCGATGGCCTTTGTCAACACCCAGTCCGGCGTCGGTACACGCATCGTCTTCGGGTTCAACTACGGCCAGCGCGTCACCATGCTCCGAGACCTCCTCGCCGAGCACCCGGGCAAAGACGCCCAGCGCCTCCGCGAAGAACAGATCCAACGCGAGCTCGACAGTCTCAACCTCGCCGACGCAACCAACCGCGCGCTGTTCCGCTCCATCTACGCCGCACGCAACACGCTCCACACCGTCAAGGAAAACAACCTCGTCACCGGCAGCGCCGAGCTCAACTTCAACGACCGCGAGGTCAATCTCGACGTCTGGCCCAGCGAAAACGAGGTCCTCACGCTCAACACCGAGCTCAAGCCCGGCAACTACATCGTCAGCGCCGCCACCAGCGCCCGGCTCGACATCATCCTCGCCGTCGCCACCGGCGACACGCTCGCCGGGCGCTCGGACAACACGGGCCTGCACAGCTCCGAAGCCGTCTTCTTCAACGTCCCCGGCGAGGCGGGTGGGCCGGCGGTCCAGTGCGAGATCGCCATCGGGCGGGCCGGGGAAACCGAAACCGAACCCGACATCTCGCTCATCATCTTCCCGCTGCAATAGCCACAACACACCGCCGCATCGCAGCACCGCGCGACGCACGAGGCCGACGCCGAGCTACCGGATGTAGCCGCGCACCCAGCCACGCGAGCCCTGCGGCGGGATCGCGTCGGCCATGTCCGTGCCGTCCGCCAGCGTGAACGCGACCGCGAGCGTGAACGGGCCCTCCGGCGCGCCCGGCGTATATCGGCCCCGGCCCGTGTGTGTGCCCAGCGCGGCCATCTCAAACCCGACCACACGCCCATCCTCGACCGTCACCCGGCCAAGCAGCTCCGCCTCATACGTCCGGTCGCCTTCGTCGTTCACCAGATGAACCCGGCCACGCACCTCGCCGTTTTCGAGTGTGAGCGAGAGCGATTGGATATGCGTCAGGTGCCACATCGCCGGCTCGCCCCGCGTGTTGTCCACCAGGTGAAACCGCGCGATCCGCGTCGCGAGCGACTCGGGGAACTCGCCCCGCACCAGCGCCTCATGCTCCTCCGCCGTCGCCCAGAGGTTGTCACGCGACAGCGCTTCCTGGAACATCTGCTGCACCGGATCATCGGTCGGCTCGTACCCATCGAGCACCCGCGCACGCACCCGCACCACCAGGCCGCCCTCGGGCGGATCCGGGTTGAAACGCTCGTCGGGCTCGCCGGGTTGGATCGGCTCGGCCTCACCGGGCTCTTGCTGCGCAGCGGCCACCAGCGCCTCACGCATCAGGCCACGCAGACGCTCGGGGTTGCGGTTGTTGTTGTAGACCAGAAGCGTGCCGTCGGCGGTCGCGATGTAGAAGCCCTGGCTCGATCGGCTCACAAAATCATTGCCCGGGTGCTGCGACGCGATCAGGCGGTAGAACTCCCCTTCCGCGTCCTTTTGGCGGCGCTGATAGGCCTGGTCGATTGCGACGGGGACAAAGTCCGTCTGCAACATCGTGACAATCTCGGGGTCGGCAAAGGTCGACGCACGGTCGAGCACGCCGTTGTTTCACACACAGCCAAGCGGGTGGCCGTCCATCGCCCAGATAAAGATCGGCTTGCCCGACTCGAGCGCGATCCGCTGCGCCTCCAACACCGACACCTGCCAGGGCACCGTCCGCCACGGCTCATCGGCCGTCGGCGACAACTCGGCCAGCAGCGCATCCACACGCGCCTGCGTCAGCTCGCCCGCGAACGCGGACGCCTGCCAGCACACCGCGCTGACCACCATCAACAGCACGGCACACTTCGCGAACAGCCGCTGAAACAATTGGGAAACATCCATCGGGGGCTCCTGTTCCTGTCACCCCATTGTTTCCCGGCCGATGGGGTAAAGCAAGCATGTTGTCGAAAACACCGGGGGAATCAGTAGTTCCCCAGCCCGGCCTCCGACGCGTTGTTGACCTGGTTATACAGGTCCAGTGTCGCGGCGGCGCTGCCCTGGTCGACGACCCTGGCACGGAAGACGCCTTCGTTGGGGTTGTACCAGTACGCCCCGCCGACGCCCGCCTTGAGGACTTTGTCGGCCGGGTGCTCGAGGCCGTCGGTCGTGACCGTCTGGATCATGGGCACCCCGAAGGTGTTCTGCACGTGGTCGGGCTCGCCGCCGATGAACCACGCCGGCTCGATCGTCGCGGGCCACTCGCCCGTCCTTGCAAAGACGTCGGCCAGCTTGGTATTGATACCGCTGACACTGGTGGTCAGCGCAGAATTCGTCGCGAGCGCCTTGCTGTTGGCAAACCGCGGGATCACGATCGACGCGAGGATGCCGAGGATGCTCACGATGATAAGCAGCTCGATAAGCGTAAACGCACGTGCCGGGAAAGGTCGAGGATGTCGCATGCTGGGCCCCTGATCGGAAGATGGAGTTTGGAAGCGCTCTACTATCGGCAGGCCTCCGACTCGCCGTAACCCGTGCCGACGCATGCCGGCGGGCGTGCTGTCAACCTGGACCACTCGTTCCGATTATCCGCTTCGGGCAGCCCGCGGACCCGGCCGCGAAGCGATCAGTCTGCGTGGGTGGGCTCCCATCGCGGCTCGACACCCAGCAGGTGGCGGACGAAGAAGTCCGCCCGCCGCCGCCTGCCGTAGGCCGACTCACAAGCCCCATGCCCCGCGCCGGGGAAGACGATGAGGTCGAAGTCTTTGCCCGCCGCGACCAGCGCATCGACGACCTGCATCGTCGAGGCCGGGTCCACGTTTCGGTCCAGCTCGCCGACGGTCAAAAGCAGGTGGCCCTGCAGGCGGTGGGCGTGCTCGACGTTAGAACTCGCCGCGTAGTGCTCACCAATCGGCCAGCCCATCCACTGCTCGTTCCACCAGATCTTGTCCATGCGGTTGTCGTGGCACCCACAGTCCGCCGCGGCCGCGTCGTAAAACTCGGGGTGGTCGAGCATCGCCCGCATCGCACTCTGCCCGCCGGCCGAGCCGCCGAATATCCCGACACGGGTCAGGTCCATCTCCGGGTACGTCGCCGCCGCGGCCCGCATCCACGCGATCCGGTCCGGGAACCCGCTGTCCGCGAGGTTCTGCCAGCACACGTCATGAAACGCTTTGGAGCGGTGGGACGTGCCCATCCCGTCGATCATCACCACGATAAAACCGAGCTCCGCCATCGGCTGAAGCATCCAGTGCATCGTCGTGTAGGCCTTGGGCACAAACGCGCTGTGCGGGCCCGCGTAAATGTACTCAATCACCGGGTACGATCGGCCGGGCTCAAAGTTGCTGGGCCGAACGATCACGCCATAGATATCCGTCTCGCCGTCACGCCCCTTCGCGACGTACGGCTCCATCCCGCGCCAGCCCGCCGCGCGCAGCGCGCGGTCGTCCGCACGAGCCAGCTCCGCGATCCGCTCGCCCGACTCCGCGCTGCGCAGCTCGTGGACCGGCGGATGATCCACACGCGACCATGTCGCCACCAGGTACTTCCCGTTGGGTGAAACCGACACGGCCGTGTGCGTGCCATCCGACGCGGTCAGCGGCGTGACCCCCGAGCCATCCAGCGACGCCCGGCAGTAGTGCAGGTAGTACGGGTCCTGCCCCGCCTGGACACCGCCGGCCCAGAACCACACGACGCCGCGTTCGTCATCCACCCGCTCGACCGAACGTACCACCCACTCGCCCGACGTGATCGCGTGTTCGACCTCACCCGTGTGCCAGTCGTATTGATACAGATGGTTCCAGCCGCTGCGCTCGGACATCCAAACGATCCGGCCCGGCTCATCACGGTAGTGAGAAAAACACTTGCCTGAGTAGCAAAAAAACGTCTCGGGCGATTCGTCGATCACGACGCGTGCCGCGCCGGTCTGCGCGTCAACCTCGATCACGCGATAGACCTGGTGCCCGCGTGCGTTGTACTCATAGGTATAGGCCGAGCTGTCGGCCCGCCAGCGCAGGGCGCGGATGTCGTACGGGTTGGGCGCGGGCGTGTGGTCGACCGTGATGCGCTGGCGTGATTCGAGGTCGAACAGGTCGGGGCGGTCGATCGGCACGCGGTCGCCGGGCTTGAGGTAGTGGTAGCGGATCACGCCGGGCTGGAGCTGGTCGTCGGGTGCCGAGTCCACCGCGAGCACCTCACGCCGATCGCCGGGCTGGTGACGGATGACGACGAGCTTGGACGAATCGGGCGACCAATAGAAGCGCGGCAGGTAGCCGTTGCCCGCCTCGCCGTCTTCGGTGAGCTGGATTGCTTCGCCGCCGTCGCCTTCGCGGACAAAGACGTTATGCCCATCGACCCAGGCCGACCACCGCCCATCGGGCGAGTCTGCGCCCCACCGCCCGGGCTGGGGTGCGCCCCCGCCCCGCCGACGACGCCGGTCGGGGGGTGCCTCCACCTCGCCCTGGTCCGTCAGCGCCTGTGTTGAGCGCACATACGACCACCGCCTGCCCGACGCGGCGAACATCACACGGTCAAACTCGTCTGCAAACGCCAGCCCCTGGATCGGCAGACGGTCGGCCTGGATGCGCTCGCCTGTCGCGTCCGACAGCGCCGCGGCAAGCGCCGCGTGGTCAAACGCCTCAGCCTGCTCACCCGTCTCGCTGCGCACCCGCACGAACGCCCAGCGGTCGACCGCGTCCGCCCGCCGGTACCAGAACCACTCGCCTTGGTCGATCCACTGCGGCTCAAGCTGTTCGCCAAAAACCTTGCCCCGCCAGGACTGCCCCAGCGTCGCCGAGCGTTCGTAGTCCGCCCGCGTCCCCTGCCCCTGCGCCGCCCCGGCCAACACCGCGAGCAGCCAGACACCAACCCCAAACAGCAACCCACGCGACTTGCATCCCATCACGCCAATCCTCCAGCCAGACCAAGCCATTTCGCAGCACACCCGCGCACCGCCCCACGCGAGACTGCGCATCGACCGGGATGTTACGCCCAACGCTGCGAGGCGTCACCGAACACCCGCCACAGCCATAAGATAGGAAAGCCCGTAACGCCTACCGCGCCCCATACGGGGCCGGAATCGTCTGTTAGCAAAGCGCAAGAAAATTCTTGCCCATTTATCGGGCGTGGGGTACCATCTCCCTACCTGTCCTCAGGTAAATGCAGTTCACTTTGAAGGAGTGAGGGCGGTAGGAGTTCTAAGTTGTTGCCCTATTTTTCTGCATCCAACCGGAAGCCCGGTTCCCTTTCTGTCAGCCCAACCCGCAACGAACTCCTCGAGACCCTCGAGCCGAGGTTGCTATTCACTGCCGTCCCGCTGATCACCGAATTCCTCGCGTCCAATTCCGACGGCCTCGAGGATGAAGACGGTGACTCTTCCGACTGGCTCGAGATCTACAACGCCGGCGACACCGCGCTCGACCTCAACGGCTGGCACCTGACGGATAAGGCCGACAATCTGACGGAGTGGACCTTCCCGGCCGTGTCGCTGGAACCCGGCGAGTACCTGGTGGTTTTCGCGTCCAACAAGGACCGCGCCGACGCCGACGGGACCGAACTGCACACGAACTTCGCCATCGGTGCCGGCGGCGAGTACCTCGCGCTGGTCGAGGCGGATGGCACGACGATCGCCTACGAGTACGCGCCCGAGTTCCCCGCGCAGACCACCGACATCTCCTACGGCATCGCGATGGACGCCGTCGTCACGACCTTCATCGACGAAGGCGCGGATGCACGCTACCTCGTCCCCACCGGCACCATCGGCGGCTGGAACACCACCGGGTTCAACGACTCGGGCTGGGCCCTGGGCCCCACCGCGATCGGCTACGAAACCTCCCCCGCCGACTACGCCTCGCTCCTGGAGACCACCGTCCCCAGCGGCACCGGCTCGGTCTACGTCCGCCACGACTTCAACGTCGCCGACCCCGACATCTTCACCAACATGTCCCTGGGCCTGCGCTACGACGACGGCTTTGTCGCCTACCTCAACGGCGTCAAGGTCGCCGAGATGTTCGCGCCCGCCAGCCCGCAGTGGAACTCCTTCGCCGTCGGCTCGGAAAACCACAGCGACGGCCAGGCCGCCGAGTTCGAGCCCTTCGACCTCACCCCGTTCCTCGACCTGCTCAACGTCGGGAACAACGTCCTCGCCATCCAGGTCATGAACGACGACGGCCAGAGCTCCGACCTGCTCGTCGAGCCCGTCCTCACCGCCTCCTACACCACCGTCGATCCGTCCACCGTCGCGTTCATGGTCGTCCCCACGCCCGGCGAAGCCAACTTCTTCACCGGCCCCATCATCGAGTCGGTCACCAAAAACCCGACCCAGCCCAACGCCAATCAGGACCTCATCATCGAGGCCTCTGTCACCGAGAACGCCGGCAACGGCATCACCAGCGTCGACCTCATCTACCGTATCAACTTCGACAGCGAGCTCTCCATCCAGATGCTCGACAACGGCCTGGGCGCCGACGCGGTCGCGGGCGACGGCATCTACACCGCCACCATCAGCAGCGGCTTCTACGCCGCGGGCGACATGGTCCGCTGGAAAGTCGAGGCCCAGGACGCGACCGGCCAGACCTCCCGCGCGCCGTTCTTCGACGACCAGACCGGCAACGACCAGTCGGCCGAGTACTTCGGCACCGTCGTCACCGACCCGTCGGTCACCACCGTGCTGCCCGTCTTTACGATCTTCGTCGAAGACCCCGACGCCGCACGCACCGACGCAGGCACACGCGCCTCCGTCTTCTACGACGGCGAGTTCTACGACAACGTCTACATCCGACGACGCGGCTTCACCACCGCCGGCTGGAACAAACGCAAGTTCAAGATCGACTTCAACAAGGGCGAAGACTTCCGCTACAGCGACGACGCCCCACGCGTCAAAGAGATCAACCTCCAGTCGCACTTCCTCGAAGTCGGCGGATCGCCCCACACGTCCTACATGCGCGAGGTCTTGGGCTTTGCGTTTATGCAGGAAGTCGGCGTCGCCGCATCCAACGCCTTCCATATCCACATCGAACAAAACGGCGGGTTCTTCGGGCTCTACTCCTTTGTCGAGCAGGTCGACGAAACCTTCCTCGAACGCAACGGCTTCGACCCCGATGGCATCCTCTACAAAGCCGCCGGCTCAAGCTCCGTGGGCAACCTCCGGCCCAACCCGACCGAGCAGGGCTACAACATCTCCCTCCCCGACGACGGGAACTTCGACGCACTCATCGACCTCACCAACGGCATCAACGAAAGCAACCCCGACCGCTTCGACTACCTCTTCGACCGCATCAACCTGCCCGCGCTCATCAACGAGATGGCCGCCCACGCGACGATCATCCACCACGACCGTCTGCCCAAAAACTACTACATGTATCTCGACCCCGAGACCCAGGAATGGACCCGCATCCCCTGGGACTTTGACATGCCCTTCGCCGTCGGCGGCCTGCTGACCAGCGAAAACTACAACAGCCCGCTCTATGGCGACAGCGAACACAACCAGGGCGGCAGCGATATCTACAACCACCTCTACGACGCGATCCTCGACAACCCCACGACGCGCGAGATGTACCTCCGCCGACTGCGGACGATGATGGATACCTACCTCGACGTCTCCACGGGGTACTTCGAGAACCTGGTCAACACGATCGCGGCCCAGATCCGAGCGGACGCCGAGGCGGACAACCTCGTCTGGGGCGCGGGCGACATCGACGACGGCATCAACGAGATCCTCAACATCTCGCTGCCCGAACGACGCGAACAGCTCTTCAATCTCTACGGCCCATCGGGCTCGGGGCTCATCCCCACCGCGCAGCCGGCGAATCCTGCGCTGGCGATCGGGACGATCGAGTTTGCGCCGGCGGGCGATCAGGACCAGGAATACATCCAGATCACCAACCCC
>JBITAC010000075.1:0-42383 GCA_044439905.1 Phycisphaerales bacterium JB063
GAAGCCCGGGATCGGGGGGAAGTTGATCGTCGTCGCATGCGGGGCAATGCCCAGGAAGTAGGCGTTGTAGCCGTAGCCGAGGTGATGGTTATCAAAGGCCCAGTTCCACTCGACACCGAAGTCCGTCTGTGTCCCGGACGACAACGTCGGGCAACGAAACGCCTCGTACTCTCCGTTCATGTAATCAAACATGTCGGTCGCCCAGAAGGCGTAGCGGTCTTCGGGACGGTCCGAAGCCTGCGACCCGGCCGCGAGACCATCGAACGTCCGGCTATGGGGCGGGAAGATCTCCTTCACATCCACCAGGTAGGCGTGCATCCCGGTGGAAACCTGGCGAAGGTTGGATAGGCATTGTGTCTGCACGGCTGACTTTTTCACGGCCGAGAGCACGGGGAGCAGGATCGCGATGAGTAGCGAGATGATGGAAATGACCACCAATAGCTCAATTAATGTAAATCCTGCGTTTTTCTGCCTAAAACGCGTACCCTGGTGCTGTGTCGGGGCATTTTCATGTGACATTGAACCTCCATGTGCGAGCCGGAGCCGACGCCCTAAGATTGGGCAGAACATCCACAGAGTACATTCGATGCCTATTTTGCCTACATATATCCTCACTTTATTTCTCTTTTGAGACTTTTTTGCAAACTTACCGGCGAGGGCTGTGAGAATACGGCTCGACGCCTTAAATCCTCCAGCGGCAAGCAGGAGCAGTCAGAATGACTGACGCGACAGACAGGCCCAGCCGGGCTAGGCGGGGGTATCCGTACCAGGCCCACCGATCCCCAGATTCTCGCCGATCTCTTCCAGCGGGACGTTGCGCGTCTCGGGCATGACGAGCAGAACCCAGACGAGCTGCCCCAGCATGCAGACGGCGTAGAAGGCAAAGACCCATCCGCCTGCGCGGTCCGCGATCATGGGGAAGCTCTGGCCGATCGCGGCGGCGAAGACCCAGTGCGTCCAGCTTCCCAGCGCCAAACCACGTGCCCGGACGGCATTGGGAAAGACCTCGCTGATGAACACCCAGAGCACCGCGCCCTGCCCGAATGCGTGCGCCGCGATGAACAGGCACAACGCCACAAAGACCACCATCCCGCCAGACGACGACGTGATCCGCCGGACCATTTCGCCCTGGCCATTGGCGACCATCTCCGTCTGCGTAAAGAACACAACCGCGGTGGCTGCCAGGGTCACGATGTACCCAAACGACCCGACGAGCATCAGCGACTTTCGGCCAAAGCGGTCGATAAAGAACATCGCGGACATGGTGAAGATGAGGTTGACCAGCCCGAGCCCCACACCATTGAGCAGCGCCGCCGACTCGCCGAAACCAGCGCTCTCGAAGATCCGCGTGGCGTAGTAGAGGATGGCGTTGATGCCTGACAGCTGATTGAACGCGGCGATCGCAAACGCAAGCATAATCGGCTTTAAATAGCGCCTTTGGAAGAACGGTTCGCGTAGCCCGGCACGCTCTGTGGCAAGCGACTGCTCTATGGCAAGAACCTCTTCCACAACGCTCCGCCCCTGATCTGTCCCGACACGTTCGATCACGCCACGGGCCTCGTCGTCTCGCCCGCGCGCAACAAGCCACCGCGGCGACTCGGGGACCCAGAACAGAAGCAGGAGGTACGCAAGCGCGGGCAGCGTTTCAACCCCGAGCATCCAACGCCAGGTGTTCTCACCAAAGCCGATCGAAGCGACGATGTAGTTCGACACAAACGCAACAAGGATGCCCAGCACGATATTGAACTGGGCAAGCATGCCGAGCCGGCCGCGCCGTGAAGCCGGCGCGATTTCGCAGATGTACATAGGTGACACGACCGACGCCCCGCCGATCCCCAGCCCGCCGATCAAGCGGAAGCCCAGCAGCGACCACCAGTCCCACGCGAAAGCGCAGCCGATGGCCGACACGGTGAACAGCACCGCGAGCAACATCATCACCGGGCGTCGGCCGTACCAGTCGGTCGGCTTCCCGACGCACATCGCGCCGATGATCGTGCCGATGAGAGCACTCGCCACCGTGAACCCTTCCTGGGCAGACGACAGGCCGTACTCCTCAACGATGTCTCCGATCCCGCCGCTGATGACGACGGTGTCAAAGCCAAAGAGCAGGCCGCCAAGCGCGGCGATGATCGAGCTACGCAGGACGAGCGAACCGGTACTGGCCATGATGTCTTCCTCGCTGAATGGGCTGAATAGCGTCTCAGGCCGTCCCTGGCCCGCAACAGTCAAGAGGGCCACGCCGGCAGAAAACCGGCACAGCCACCGAAGCTATGTACCGAGAAAGAAATTATAATGCAAGTTTTATGTCAAAATCCACGGCACTCAGCCGGCCATGTCGACTAAATCCCAGTCGATTGCCTGGGGATCAGCTCGGTCTTGATGAGCACGTGGCGTGCGGGGAGCTTGGGCTCCTGAACCCTTGAGAGCATCAGCCGAACCGCAGCCCGCCCGATGGCCTCGCAGGGCTGATGGATCGTGGTCAACGGGGGCGAGAGCAGCTTCGCGTAGCCCACATCATCAAACCCCGCGACAAGCACATCCCCGGGGACCGAGACGCCCAACTTGGCAAGCGACTGCATCAACTGCGCAGCGGTGGCATCATTGCCGCACATAATGGCGTCGGGCTTGCGTGATTTGATGAACGCCTTGATCTTTGCCCCGTCGTCGGGCGAACACCGCAACACGAGGTCTTCCTTGACCGGCCCGGCCTCGAATAAAGCATCGCGGTACCCGCCAATGCGTGCCTCGATGGTGTCTGCCGAGTCGCGATGGGCGAGGAACGCAACACGCTGCGCCCCCTGCTCCAGCAGGTGATGCGCAACCAGATACCCAGCCCGACGGTTGTCGATCCCCACCAGGTCGTAGCCGCTTCGGCTTGGGTATGCAAGATAATCCCGGTCCAGCAAAACAACGGGGACTCCCGCCTTATCCATCATTTCCGCGATGCGGGAGTTGATGTCATCGCGTGCATCCGAGAGTTCGAGCGGCGCAAAAAAGACGCCAGACACACGCTTACTCAATAGCTGAAGGCCCGCCTCGATCACGCTGCGGTCGGACCCCGTGTCGGCACCAGCCCCTTTCGCGTCGGCCCCGCTTGCCCACAGCACGGAATGCCCGGCCTGCTGAAGCCCCTTGGCGATACCCGCACAGATCGGCTCGAAAATCTCGGTCGTCCCCAGCCGGGGGACCAGCAGGCCAAACAGCATCGCACTCTGGGCACGACGCCGGACGAATGTGCCCGCCCGCCGCTTACGCTCGACCATCCCAAGGCGTTCAAGCTCACGCATCGCCTTGGCGACCGTTGGCCGGGAAAGCTGGAACTGCTCGCAGAAGTCCTCATCGGTCGGCAAACGGTCACCTACCGCGAATTCGCCGCTGTCGATCCGCTCGCGAATGAACGAGTAAACCTGCTGTACTTTTTCAGACTGAATCATGGGTTACCAATACGCACATCAAAGTCACTAGCCTACACCACCGCACTGTACCCGAATGCACTCAATATCGGCCTTTACCCGCCCCCGGGCCACGACTATCCCCACAATTCGCTTTTTTACATATACACATCTTTTATTTTGCATTTGAGACGGCTATGGCCTATGCTTTCGCCTGCACGCCTCGAACCCTGCAAGACCTCCCACACACCCGCATCCGCGTATGCCAAGCCCACGCCCCGGACCAGCCCAAGACTCGATGCAGATCATCGCGATCGGCGAAGCGATCCTCGACCGCCTGCCACACGGCGACCGAGTCGGTGGGGCCCCGATCAATGTGGCGGGCCATATCCGCCAGCTCTCGGGGGACCTGGGCATCGAGGCCGGCGTCGTCACCCGGCTAGGCCGCGACGCCGAGGGGCAACAGATCCTCGCACGCCTGCAAGAACTCGGGCTCGGGACACACTGCATCCAGCACGACCCCGCCCGCCCCACCGGCATCGTCCACGTGTCGATCGACCAGCAGGGCCAGCCCGGCTACCACATCGAAAGCGATGCGGCCTGGGACTTCCTTGAATACAACACCGAGCTCGAACGCCTGGCCCGCAACGCCTCGGTCGTCTGCTACGGGACGCTTGCACAGCGCAGCCACACCTCGCGTGAGACGATCCGTCGATTCCTGGACGAAGCGCCGCAAGCGATGCGCGTGCTCGATGTCAATCTCCGTCAGGACTTCTGCACCCCCGCAACGCTTCAGGCCAGTTTGACCCACGCCACTTTCGTCAAGCTCAGTCAGGACGAGTTGCCCGCTACAAGCGCCTTGCTCGCCAAGCCGGTCGATCGGAACGACATCGATCGCCAGGCATTTGACCTGATCCATCAGTTCGGGCTGATCGGCCTGGCCCTGACACGCGGGCCCGCGGGGACGCTGCTGTACCTGGATGGCGAGCGATATGAGGCCGAGCCGATCTGCTACCCCGTCGCGGCGCACGCCGACGCGGTAGGCGCGGGCGACGCCGCGTGCGCGGGGCTCATCCTCGGCCTGCTGCTGGGCTGGCCGCCTGAGGAAACCCTTGCACTTGCCAATCACATCGGGGGCTACGTCGCGTCTCAGTCTGGCGCGATCCCGCAACTGCCCGCCCAACTGCGAAGCCGCGTCACGCCGGCCGGCTTTGACGCCCCCACGACAG
Source organism: Phycisphaerales bacterium JB063 (assembly GCA_044439905.1). Classification (GTDB taxonomy): domain Bacteria; phylum Planctomycetota; class Phycisphaerae; order Phycisphaerales; family Phycisphaeraceae; genus JAHQVV01. Next base: position 4,622 of record JBITAC010000075.1, read on the forward strand.
GCCGACCCGCCACAGAACCCGCAGCCGTGAAGCCCAGCCGCCTGGCCCGCCGGCTCGCGTCGATGCGGCAGATACCCGCCGCTCAAAAGAAGCCAACGACTTAGCCAAGCCTATACCTTTTTCACCTCGACCAGACGCCACGGAGCCCAACCATGCGCCCATTCGCCCACGCCACGCGACTCCCATCCAGCATCCCGGCTTTAGGGTGGGCCTTGGCTTGGACCTTCGCCGCCCTTCCCGCCGCGGGCTGCTCCGCGTTGGCCGATCAGCCGGACATCCTGATCGCGGACTTTGAACAGCCGGGCTACGGCGATTGGGAATCGCAAGGCGATGCGTTTGGCCCGGGCCCCGCCCAGGGGACGCTCCCCGACCAGATGGAGGTACGCGGCTACCAAGGCCAGCGGCTGGTCAACAGCTACCACGGCACCGACCGCACGACAGGCCGACTGACCTCCCCGGCTTTCGAGATCCAGCGCGACTACATTCACTTCCTCATTGGCGGAGGCAAACAGCCCGAGCACCTGAGCATGCGCCTCGTGATTGAGGGGCAGGCCGTCCGCACCGCGACCGGCAACCAGGACCGGTCCGGTGGCGAAGAACGCCTCGACCTGACGGGCTGGGATGTTGCGGAGTTCCGTGGCCAAACAGCACACATCGAGATCATCGACCAGGCCACCGGCGGCTGGGGGCACCTCACCGTCGATCACCTGGTCCAAAGTAACGAGCGCCCGCCTATCCCGGTTTATAACGTGCAGCGTGAGCTCCCCACCGGCATCACCTCGATCAATCTCCCCGTGGACCGCGAAGCACCGATGCGCCGGATGAAAGTCCTCGTCGAGGGTGAAGAGCAACGCGAGTTCGACATCCAGTTGGCCGAGGGCGAGCCCGACTACTGGGTGCCCTACGACATCGCCGCGTTCGAGGCGAGCGCGGTGACTTTGTGGATCAACGAGCTGATGGATGAAGCGAGTCTGCAGGCGATCCGCTTGGATAACGACCTACCCACGGACACCCCTGTGTTCGAGGAGGCCTATCGCCCGCAGTACCACTTCACCAGCGCCCGCGGCTGGCTCAATGACCCCAACGGCCTGGTGTATCACGACGGGGCCTGGCACCTCTACTACCAACACAACCCGTTCGGTACGCAGTGGGACAACATGACCTGGGGCCACGCCACGTCGGACGACCTGATCCACTGGCGGCAGCAACCCATCGGACTGCACCCACAAAACGCCGAAGACATGGCCTACTCCGGATCGGCGGTCGTCGACCACCACAACACGTCGGGCTGGGCGAGCAATGGAAAGCCCGCGATCGTCGCCGCATACACCTCGACCGGCCGCGGCGAATGCATCGTCTACAGCACCGACGGCGGCATGACCTTCACCGAATACGAAGGCAACCCGGTCATCGATCACGACGGGCGTGACCCACGCATCTTCTGGTACGAGCCCGGCCAGCACTGGTGCATGGTCCTCTACAGCGTCGTTGAAGGGCGCAACTGCTTTACGTTCTATACCTCGCCCGACCTGAAACAGTGGGCCTATCAATCCACTCGCAACGACTGGTTTGAGTGCCCCGACCTGGTCGAACTCCCCGTCGAAGGCGACTCAAGCCAGACGCGGTGGATGCTGCTGGGCGCAAGCGGCCACTATCAGCTTGGCTCGTTCGACGGCAAAACGTTTACACCCGACAGCGACCAACGCCTCGAGCTCTGGTATGGCGACAACTACGCCGGCCAGCGCTACACCAACACGCCCGACGGCCGCGTCATCTACATCGGCTGGGCCCGCCACCTGCACACCGGCAGCGATCACCAGCAACGCGAGGGCATGCCGTTCAACCAGCAGATGAGCATCCCGATGACGCTGACCCTCCGCGAGACGCCCGACGGCCTGCGTGTCCACGCGAGGCCCGTACACGAGTTGGAGGCGATCCGTGGTGAAACAGCGCAGATACAAGGCGTCGATATCTCAAATGGACCGGTGCAACTGCCGGGCGGGGAACTCCTCGACATAGAGCTCTTACTCGCCGTGGGTGATGCGGAGACGATCACACTCGATGTCCGTGGCAGGCAGGTCACGATCAACACGGCCGAGCGTCGCGTCACCTGCGGGCATGCGAGCGCACCGGTCTCGATCACCGATGGCAAGGTCCACTTGCGTCTCCTGGTCGACCGGATGAGCACCGAGGTCTTTATCAACCACGGCCGATCGGTCCTCTGCGATGCCTCGGCCAACGCGGCAGACAACCGCAGTATCTCCGCAAGCACAAGCGGTGGCGCGGCCCGGATCATCGAAGCGACGATCTATACGCTGACCCCGCGCCGACGCTGAACGCGTCAAGCGCGGCGAACGAACTCGGACCTGTGCCGGCCTGATCCGTAGGCCTTCACGGGCGGGCGATCGTTGCGCACCTCGTCTGTGGGGACACCTCGTGATCGCGCCCTGATGCAAGGGTGCGAGACGGAACGGGCATAAAAAAAGCACCCGATGAAGGGTGCTAATGCCCGGGAGAGGATTCGAACCTCCAAGGGATTTTACTCCCACCGCGACCTCAACGCGGCGCGTCTGCCAGTTCCGCCACCCGGGCGTGGGGGCGAGCCGCACAGTATATCCAAGTCGGCGTGGCTGTCGAGTCGGATCGGCGGACTTTTGAGATCGCGTGCGTTTTTACCTCGACGGCTATCGGGGACGGCCCGCCGTCATATCGCAGGACGGCCGGTACATGCGATCGAAATGCGGGTGAAAGGACTCGAACCTTCACGGGTATTACCCCACCAGAACCTAAATCTGGCGCGTCTGCCAATTCCGCCACACCCGCGTGGAGGGCCGAGCATGATACTACACTCTGGGCATGGATGACCCTTTTGATTTGTTGCAGATTGAGCCCGGCTTCGAGATCGACGAGGCGGCGCTGCAATCGCGGTTCCTGGCCCAGAGCGCCCAGTGCCACCCCGACCGGTTCGCCGACCCGCTGGAGCAGGCGGACGCGGCCGACCGGATGTCGCGGGTGACACAGGCGTATCGCGTGCTGCGCGACCCGGAGTCGCGTGCCCGTGCCCTGCTGGCCTTGCGGGGCGGCTCGGCTGAGCCGGGCACCGACGCCGGCCAAGCCCTGCCGCCGGACCTGCTGATGGAGGTCATGGAGGTCCGCGAGGCGATGGAAGAGGCGATCGCCTCGCAAGACTCTGCCGCGCTGGCCAAGCTGCGTGCCTGGGCCCAGGGCGAGCAGTCCCAGCGGCTCGAAAATATCGCCATGCTGTTCGGCCAGCCCGCGTCAGACAAGAATACCGCTGCGATACGCCTTGAACTCAACGCCCTGCGATACATGGTCCGGATGCTCGAGCAGATGCCTGAGGAGGGAGTGGCCTAGTGGCGACTGGCCCAGTACCCCCACCACTCGGCCAGTTGGCCACATCCAAAGAAAAAGGTCTCGTCCGGGGAGGCAACCGGAACGAGACCCGATCCAGGGTCGGTGAAGGTCGGCGTTGGCCGACCGGGTTGTCGTACGCGTCGCGGCGTGGGGCTCTTGTCGGCCCGCGTGGCCAGCGGCCAAACTCGGGGGTTCACGGGCCGCGTTGTCGTCTCCGTCTTGGTTCAGGGGAAGTAACCGATTCAACGGGCGGCGGTGCCACTGCAACACACGCAAAAGTCGCGGCCGAGGCGTGGGCTGAGCCGGGCATACCGGGTGTGACGGCTGGGGTGTGGCCCAACGGTCCGGATCAGCCGTGGGGCCTGCTATACTCCGCGCATGAGCGACCACGACGCCACCACGACGCCGGGCAAAGCCGCCAAGATCGGCCTGTTCCCCGGCACGTTCGACCCCATCACCAACGGCCACCTCGATGTCATCCGACGCGGCCAGCGTCTCTTCGACCGGCTCATCGTCGCGGTCGGAACAAACCCCGCCAAACGCGCAATCTTCACCATCGAAGAACGGCTCGAGATGATTGGCGAGCTGATCGCTGAGCAATGCGAACCGCACGTCGAGGTCGCCGCCTATGAGGGCCTTACCGTCGACTACGCCCGCAGCATCGGCGCAACCGCGATCCTCCGTGGCTTGCGCAATGTCACCGACCTGAACTTTGAGTTCCAGCTCGCGCTCACCAACCGCTCGATCGCCGACATGGAGACCGTCTTTGTGATGTCCGGCGAGACGTACGGCTTCACCAGCTCGACCCTCATCAAGCAGATCGCGGCCGGCGGCGAGATCGACCGCCTGCTCCCCCTTATCCCCGGGACGGTGCTCGAGAAGCTCAAGCTTCGCAAAGAAATGCTCGGCGGCACCCTGCCCTGGCAGCATATCGACCACCTCAAAGGCGAGTAGCGTCGACGCGATCGGGCGCGGCTGAGTATGCGGGCTCTGTGCGGCGTCCAATACGCTCCACGATGAGCCGATGCTATTGCAGGTATACTGTTGGGCTTCGGTTCTGCCAGTGCTGCGCGGAACCGCTCCGTAGCCGACGCTGCGGTGCTCTCCAAAGGAACCCCATGCAATTCAGTGACCTCCGGCTGGCTAAGCCGATCCTCCGCGCGATCGACGACGCGGGCTACACCACCGCCACCCCGATCCAGGCCCGCGCCATCCCGCCTGTCCTCGAAGGCCGGGACGTGCTCGGTTGCGCACAGACCGGCACGGGCAAGACCGCGGCCTTCGCCCTGCCGACCCTCAACGCCCTGGCCGGCCAGCAGGCCCCCAAGGGCCAGCGCCTGCCGCGCTGCCTGGTGCTGAGCCCGACACGTGAGCTCGCGATCCAGATCGCCGAGAACTTCCAGGCCTACAGCAAGCACCTCGACGTGCGCGGGGCGGTGATCTATGGCGGGGTCAGCCAAAACCCGCAGGTAAAGAAGCTCCAGGCGGGGGTCGATGTCCTGATCGCGACGCCGGGGCGGCTGATGGACCTGATGAACCAGGGCCACGTCAACCTGAGTAAGATGCAGGTGCTCGTGCTTGACGAGGCCGACCGCATGCTCGACATGGGCTTTATCAACGACATCCGCAAGATCACCGCGAAGGTGCCCAAGAAACGCCAGACGCTGCTGTTCTCCGCAACGATGCCCAAGGAAATCCGCGGCCTGGCGAACGACCTGCTGCGCGACCCGGTGTCGATCGAGATCGCGGTGGACTCGCCCCCTGCCGACCGCATCAACCAGGCGGTCTACTTCGTCGACAAGCCCAACAAGATGAAGCTGCTCACACACCTGCTCAACAAGCTGCCGGTGACGCGGGTGATTGTCTTCACACGGACCAAGCACGGCGCGGACAAGGTCTGTCGGCTTCTTCGCCGGGCGAAGTTTCAGGCCGACGCGATCCACGGCAACAAGTCGCAGAACGCGCGGCAACGCAGCCTGGCCGCGTTCCGATCCAACAAGATCATGATACTCGTCGCGACCGACATCGCCTCGCGTGGGATCGATGTCGATGAGGTCTCGCACGTCTTCAACTACGACGTGAGCAACGACCCCGAAAGCTACGTCCACCGCATCGGCCGCACCGCACGGGCCGGCTGCACGGGCACGGCGATCTCGCTGTGCGACAAGGAAGAGCGCGCTTACCTGCGTGACATTGAGAAGCTGATCGGGATGGAAGTCCCCGTCAAGACCGACCACCCTGAGGACGTGCCCATCGGCGAAGCACCCAAGCCCGGCGAGAAGTTCAAACCCAAGCAGCGCGGCGCACGACGCCAGGGCCCGGCACGTAAATCCAGCGGCACCCGTCAAGGCCAGCGTAAGAAGAAGTCCGCGCGACGCGGCGGCGCTGGAGGCGGAGGCAACCCGCAAGGCCAGAGCGGAGGCCCGCGCAAGAAAAACCGCCGTAACAAGCCCGGCGGCGGTGCCCGAAGCTAAACGAGCCCACCATGATCACCCTCCTCGACCACGCCCAACTCACCATGCCCGCAGGCAACGAAGACAAGGCACGCGCCTACTTCACCGGCCTGCTCGGCATGACCGAAGAACCCAAGCCCGGCCTGTACGCCGCACGCGGTGGATGCTGGTTCCGTACCGGTATGGTCTCCATCCACCTCGGCGTCGAAGCCGACTTTCGGCCGCAAAAAAAGGCGCACCTCGCGCTGTGCGTCGATGACCTCGACGCGCTCGTGGGCCGGCTCGAGGCCGCGGGCTATCGCGTGGCCTGGGAAGATGCGGTGCCCGGCCGGCGACGCTTCTATACCGACGACCCGTTTGGCAACCGCCTCGAATTCATCGCACACGGCGACGGATTCAGCCAACGCGCCCACTAACCCCAACACAAAGACGAACGATGGACTACCGCATCATCAGCATCGGCGCGCTCAGCGTCAACGAGCTCTGGAAGCACCAGGGCCCCGCCCGCACGCCCCACGCGACGACCACCCTGATCACTACCCAGAAACACCGCATCCTCGTCGACCCGGGCCTCCCGCCACAGGCCATCGCCGCACGCCTATCCGAACGCAGCGGGCTCGCCCCCGAAGACATCACCGATGTGTTCCTGACCAACTTCCGGCCCGCACACCGCATGGGGCTCGCCGCGTTTCCCGAGGCACGCTGGCTGATCTCCGAACGCGAGCGCGAAGCGGTCGGCGTCCAGCTCGTCGAGAAGTTTGATGAGAGCCGGGACGAGGAGGTCCGCAAGATCCTGCAGCAGGAGATCGCGATCCTGAAAAAATGCAAACCCGCCCCCGACAAGCTCGCCGACCAGGTGGACCTGTTCCCGCTCTATGGCTTCACGCCGGGGACCTGCGGCCTGCTGCTAACCCACCCGACACGCACCACGCTGGTCGCGGGCGACGCGATCCCAACCATCGAGCACCTCGAACGCGGGCGTGTCCTGCGCGGGTGCAACGACATCGAGCTGGCCCAGGAAAGCTTCAAGGAGGCCGTCGAGATCGCAGAGGTGATCATCCCCGGCCACGACAACGTCGTACTCAACCCGGTGAAGCGGCCGTTCTAACGTGGTCGGTACTACGCCTCATCTAACATTGTTCTGGGCCATACCAATACACGGTCGGCGTGCCGGCTGTGCTGCGTGACCAGCTCCGCATTGAGCCGGTCATTGTTCGCGACGCGACGCTGCGCCTCCTCGATCGACCGACCCGTCGCGATGTGCCGGCGGATCAGCCAGGCCTCGGCCTGCTCGGCGGGCGTGTCGAGGTACCACCGCATCGCCGCCAAGTCGTCGATCGCGGTCCAGGGCAGTTCGTCGAGCAGCAGGTAGTTCCCCTCGGACAGCAGGTAGCGCGTCTCGCGGGTGATGGCGTGCTCGGGGTTGCCCGTGTAGACCGGTTCGTGGAGCTTGCGGTCGTAGGCGGGTGCCTGCAAGGCTGTGCCGCGTTCGACGGCTTTCGCCAGGAGCTTGAAGTAGCCCATCGCATCGAAGGTCGGTGGGGCGCCTTTACGATCGAGCAGATTGCGCGCGGCAATCACTTCGTCGGGCAGGTGGAACCCGTCGAGCGCGACCAGCGCGGCCGACCCGGGCTCGCTGCGGTTGAGGTGGATGCACAGCGCCCGCGCGAGGGTGCTCTTGCCCGAGCCCGGCAGGCCGGCGATCGCGGCGAGTGTGCGGCGCTGCGTTTGGCGTTTGGCGTGCTGCTGCATCTCCGCGGCAAGGGTGGCGATACCGCGCGGGTCGAGCGTGAGCGCCGCGGCAGGGCCGCGTTCGCCTGATTCGGGTTGTGTCGGCGGGTGCACAACGCAAGTGTATCGCGTTGCCGTGATCGCATTACACTAGGACCATGCCCCCCACGCCCCCCGCCAACGTGATCGAGTTGCTACAGGCCATGATCCGGATCGACAGCGTCAACGGCGCTGTCACCGGCCGGCCGCGTGCCGAGGAAGCGCTCGCGACGATGCTCGCCAAGCTCGCCGGTGTCTGGCTGATGGAGACCGAACTGCTCCCGGTGCAGGGCTTTGGCGATGGCCGAGCCGACCAACTACTCATCACGCACCGCGTCGGGGAGGATCGGCCGTGGATCCTCTTCGACAGCCACATGGATACCGTCACGACGCAGGGCATGACGATCGATCCGCTGGGCGGGGAGGTCGTCGACGGCAAAGTGCTCGGGCGAGGGGCGTGCGACACCAAAGGCACGGGCGCAGCGATGCTCTGGGCGCTCCACCAATACCAGCTTGGCAGCGATCGCCCCAACAACATCGCATTGCTCTTCAGCGTCGACGAGGAGATCGCAATGAAGGGCATCCAGAGCTTTGTGAAACACGACCTGCCGCGCCTGCCTTGGTCGCCCGACCTCGTGGTGGTGGGTGAGCCGACGGAGCATGTGCCGGTGGTCGCGCACAACGGATGCGTGCGTTTAGAGATCATCACACACGGCAAAGCGGCGCATTCCTCGGTGCCCGGCGAGGGACACAGCGCGATCGCGGACATGGTCCGAGCTTTGACTGTCCTGCAGTCGCGCTACATCGACACGCTTGAAGCCGAGCATCCGCTGACCGGGCACGCGGCGTGCAGTGTCAACGTGATCCAAGGCGGCAGCGCTCCCAACATCATCCCCGAGCGCTGTGTCGCGGAGATCGACCGCCGACTTGTCCCCGGCGAGCCCGCGCCCGATGCGCCAGACGGCGTGGTCACTCAAATCAAAACACTACTCGATGAACTCGCCGCAACCCTGCCCGGCTTCCGCTACGAACTCAACGTCAAGGTCAACCACCCCCCGCTGCTGCCCGAGTCAAGCGAGCAGGTGTTGCATGTGGTCAAGCAGGCGATGGCCGAGCACGGCGTCAAACGCCCCAACGTCGGCGCCCCCTTCGCGACCCACGCCAGCTACCTCGCCAACGCTGGGCTCCCCACCCTCGTCTTTGGCCCGGGCAGCCCGTACCCCGCGCACACGAAAGATGAATGGGTGTCGGTCAAGGAGATCGAGCAAGGCGCGAAGGTGTACGAGTCGATCATGCGCGGGGCTTTTTCAGATTGAAAGCCGGCCTGATCCCTGCCCGTCGAAAACCACTGACTATCCCTAAGAAACGCTCGATGCGACGCCATTGAGGCAGTGTTTGTTTACAATGCGAGATTATCCGAATTTCTAACGATCGCATCGCGACTGGATGACCCATGCCCGACCACACCCTCAACAAGTTCTCCTCCCGCATCACCCAGCCCAAGAGCCAGGGCGCGAGCCAGGCGATGCTCCGCGCGACCGGGCTTTCGTCCGAGGATCTGGGCAAGCCGCAGGTCGGGATCGCCGCGTGCTGGTACGAGGGCAACCCGTGCAACATGCACCTCAACGATCTGGCCGCGAAGGTGCGCGAAGGCGTCGTGGAGGCGGACATGGTCGGCATGCGGTTCAACACCATCGGCGTGTCGGACGGCATCTCGATGGGCACCGACGGCATGTCGTTCTCGCTGCAGTCACGCGACCTGATCGCCGACTCGATCGAGACCGTCATGGGCGCACAGTGGTACGACGCGCTGGTCGCCCTGCCCGGGTGCGACAAGAACATGCCCGGCACGGTGATCGCGATGGGCCGGCTCAACCGCCCCGCCATCATGGTCTATGGCGGGACGATCAAACCCGGTTGCACAACCCTCCAAGGCAAGGCAGAAAAGCTCGACGTCGTCAGCGCGTTCCAGTCCTACGGCCAATCGCTCGCGGGCACGATCACCGAGGATGAACGCCAGCAGATCGTCGCCCAGTCCTGCCCCGGCGCGGGGGCGTGCGGCGGGATGTACACCGCCAACACGATGTCCAGCGCGATCGAAATGCTCGGGCTGTCGCTGCCGTTTTCGTCATGCACCCCGGCGGAGGACGGCGCGAAGCACGACGAGTGCGCCCGCGCGGGCCACGCCGTCCGCCGCCTGCTTGAGTTGGACCTGAAGCCGCGCGACATCGTGACCCGCGCGTCGTTCGAGAACGCGATGGTCTTGGTCACGGCCCTGGGCGGGTCGACCAATGCGGTGTTACACCTGATCGCGATGGCGCATGCGTTCGGTATCGAACTCACCATCGACGACTTCCTGGCTGTGAGTAAACGCGTCCCGCTGCTCGCAGACCTTAAGCCCTCGGGCAAGTATGTGATGGAAGATCTTCACGCGGTCGGCGGTGTGCCGGCGGTGATGAAGTACCTGCTCAGCGAGGGGCTGATCGACGGCAGCCAAATGTCGGTGACGGGTAACACAATCGCAGAAAACATCGAGCCCCTCGACGGCCTCGCGAGCGACCAGGACATCGTCCACCCCCTCGAAGCCCCGCTCAAAGCAACCGGCCACATCAGCATCCTCAAGGGCAACCTCGCCCCGGGCGGCGCGGTGGGCAAGATCACCGGCAAGCAGGGGCTCGCCTTCACCGGCCCCGCGCGCGTCTACGACAGCGAAGAGGACATGCTCGCGGGCCTTGAGGCAGGCAAAATCCAGAGCGGGGACGTGATCGTGATCCGCTACGAAGGGCCCACCGGCGGACCGGGCATGCCCGAGATGCTGACCCCAACCAGCGCGCTTGCCGGCGCGGGCTTCCTCGATGACGTCGCCCTCATCACCGACGGCCGGTTCTCCGGTGGCAGCCACGGCTTCATCATCGGCCACGTCGTGCCCGAGGCGCAGCAAGGCGGGCCGATCGCGCTCGTGCAGGACGGCGACATCATCACCATCGACGACGCGGCACACACGATCAGCGTCGATGTCAGCGATGACGAGATGGCCAAGCGCAAGTCGGCCTGGCAGCAGCCGGCGTACAAGGCCAGCCGGGGCACGCTATGGAAGTACATCAAGTGCGTGCAAGACGCCTCGCACGGCTGCGTGACGGATGCGTAGTGTCCCCGCTCGCGTTCTCCACAAGACTTGACGCCCGGTGTCAAGTCAGGCAAACTAACAGCGTTCACAGGGAGGTGAACCTTATGAATGACGCAGGATGCGCCAGCCCAGATCGTCACACCGCGCCCCCTCTTGCCGGTGTTTCCCCGACCCCGTCCCCCGCTGAAGCCCCGGCTGTCGCCTCGCCGACTGCCGCTGCTGTTGGTGCTTCGTTGCCGAGCGTTGGCTCGGTCGCGGGTGATGAACCCCCGACACCCAAGAAGCCGCCGACGTGCCTCGACGAGTCGCAGGTGCTCGACGCGACCGCACGTGTGCTGCGTGAGCGTGGCTACGACGGTGCAACGATCCGTGCGATCGCGCGTCAGCTCGACTGCGCGGTGGGCTCGATTTACCGGTATTTCCCGGATAAACGTGCTTTGCTGGATGGCGTCTGCCAGCGGCGTTTTGCGTCGGTCGCCGACCACGCGGAGCTGCGAAGCGGCGTCCGGACCTCGGTCCTGATGTACGCCCGGGTCGCCTCCGAACAGCCCGAGCTGTACCGCCTGATGTTCTGGCTCGCCAGCGTAGGCAAGCAGCAACTGAGCGAAGCGGTCCCCGCGGTGGTTCGGCGGGTCATCGCCGGATGGGCAGAGTCGCTCAACGATCAGGCACGTGCGAAGGCGTTGTGGGCTCAGTTGCATGGGTTCATCATGCTCGGGCTGACCCCGGAACAGGCCGTGACCATGCTCGACCTGCCCGCGCCGTCCCGTCATGCCGCAGCCCCCGCGTCCCCGGCGGCGGATACGGTCAACGACTATGCGGCCGCACCGATCGCGCTCTCGCAGGCAGCACGGGTCGCCGACCACGCGCAGAGTCTTGAAGACCTCACGCTGCTCTAGCCAGACCGACCGGCTTGTTCTGTTTGATCGACCAAGCCCGAGCGGGCGGGGTACGCTGTACTGATGCCTAATGCGACGCCGATGGAGCCCGACTGGATCGACGATCAGACGGTGCGTGTGGTCTGCCCAGCCAAGATCAACTTCGCGCTGTCGGTCGGCCCGCCCCGGGAAGACGGCATGCACCCGATCGCGAGTTGGATGGTGCCCATCGACTTGTGCGACACGCTCACGCTGCGCCGAGCGACCCAAGCGGGCGAACCCGATACCTTTGACATCGCGTTTGCGGCGGATGCCCCGGCCCCCCAGCCGATCGATTGGCCACTAACGTCGGACCTGGCGTACCGTGCGTTTGATGCGCTCGAGCGGGTCGCCAACCGAGAACTGCCGGTTCATACGACGCTTGAAAAACGTATCCCGGCAGGCGCGGGGCTTGGCGGTGGGTCGGCGGACGCCGCGGGCATGATCGTCGGGCTCAACGCCCTCTTTGGCCTGAAGATGAAAGGCCCCGCGATGATGGAGGTCGCGTCGTCGCTGGGCAGCGATGTCATGTTCCAGCTCGCCGCCCGTCAGACCACCGGCGGAGCGATCGTGACCGGCACCGGCGAGCAGATCGAACTGCTCCCTACGCAGCCGCCCACGACGCTGCTGCTGGTGCTCCCGCCTTTTGGCTGTTCGACCCCCGAGGTCTACCGCGCGTTCGATACGACACTCGACCCCGACAGCCCCGAGCCAGCCGACCCCCGACGCGTCGGGCAGCTTGCGCGAGCGACAGCCGGGCCACACATGCGCTGCTTCAATGACTTGGCCAAGGCCGCCTGCGTCGTACAGCCCGGCCTGCATCAGGTACTTGACCAACTCAGTGCGCTTGGACTGTCGCCTTACATCACCGGCTCCGGCTCGGCCGTGTTCTGTGTGCTCGACCCGGGCAGTGCCAAGCGAGACACCCATACGCTGCTCCAGCAGGTCAGGCAGGCAACGGGCTGCGCCGCACTCACCACCCGAACGCTGGGCTAGGTTCATTAGGGATCGACATCCAGCGCGTCGGGGCCCGTGTCATCCATCTCAACACGCGTTTCGAGCCGGGCCCGCTCGCTGGCATTGAGTTGCATGGCGTTGTCCAGGTACAGATCACGGTCGATGCGGAGCGCCCGGCGATAGGCCTCTTTCGCATCCGCGTACTCGCCTTGCTTCCACAACAGGTCGCCCAACAAAACCGCGTCCTCCAAACTGTATGGCGCACGCTCGGCGAGTGACTGCAGCAAGGTGACCGCCTGCCTGATGAGTTGCGGCTCGTTGAGTGCCTGCGCCGCATCATTGAGCAGGCCAACGCGAAGACGGTCCATCGCGATCGTCGGCGTGTCGCTTGATGGCGGGTAGTCGATCGCCTGTATCGCGAGTGTGTATGCCTTGCGTGCCGCGTCAAGGTCGCCACGCTGGGCGAGGATCAGCATCTCGTCGCGCCGGGCCGCGGCGATCCAGCGGGGCGCGGTTGTATCGGCCGGCATCACCGACTGGGCCTTCTCGAGCGACACGAGCGCAAGCCCGGGTTGATCGGCGGCAAACCATCGGCTGGCCTCGGCGAGATGGGCCTGATGGCGGACCACCGGCGTCATCAGGAAGACCGAATGGAACACCACCGCCGCACCGCCGAGCACCAGCACCGCCCACACGCTGCGGTTTACACGAAACCCGGGCGCGGACTCGGTCGGGCGCCCCGAACCCGCGAGCCCGAGGAGGAACCATGCCGGGGCCGCCGTCGCCATCAGTGCAAAGGCCATGTCGATCTGGCTATGCACCAGCACCGCGGCCGCGAGCGCGAACAGGCCGAGACGAACCGCCTGCCCAGGAAACCCCACCCGACCAAGTAGCATCGCCGCAACCACGACAAACCCAGCCAACCCGGCCAGCCAGACCAGCACGAGCTCGACATCCATCATCGCGGACTGCAGCACGTACTGCGTGCCAAACAGCACCCCCGCACACAGCAGCGCCGCGAGCACGTGCGGGCGCTGGAGCAACGTCGGCGTCCCGCTTGTTGTCTCATGCGGTGACGTGGGTTCGGAATCACTCGAGACATCGACGCTACGCCTCGCCGCCATAAACAGCCACCCCAGTGCGAGCACAGACCACGCCGCCCCCCCCAGGCCGAGCATCGTGAACCAGTCGACCAGCGCGTTGTGTGCGCTCGAAACGTTCTCGGGACTAAGCGGGTTCTTGTGCAGCAGATAACCCTGCCCAAAATCGAAAGGGCCCACCCCCAGGACAGCCGACATCGGCAGGCCATCACGCACGATGCCGACCGACGCTTGCCAGTAGTGGAAGCGGAAAAGCAGGCTACGTTCGCCCGCCATCGTCTCGGGCGGTCCCATCCCCCCGCGGACGAGCACGACCACGATCGGCAGCGCAACCGCCGCCAGCGCCAACCACGGCACGACACACCCAGCCCGTCCCCGACGCAGACACCATGCCAGCCCGGCCAGCGCCAGTGCGATCACCATCGCCCCGGCCGCCCCCGTCGAGTGCGTGAACCACACCGCGGCGAGCCCACACCCACCCGCGCCCAGCGCGGCGAGCGATGCCCTGCGGTCCGCTGCACGACGCCCGGCCAAGCCACCGACCCCGACGCACAGCGCGAGCGCCGCCGCGCCCGCGGCCAGTGTCCCCAGCGCATTCGAGAAGCCAAAAGGCCCGGTCGCGTCGTTCGACATCGCCCGGCGTTCAAGCAGGAGGTGGTCAGACGAGCCGGCCTCCGACCCGCGTTGCTCGAGGATCTTCGCCTCGTTCTGATGCCACCACGCAATGTCGCGCGGTTTCTGGATCAGGACGTCATAGCTCGCCTGGAGGCCGACCGGGACAAGACTCGCAACCACGAGCGCGACCATGCACCGCCGGGCGGGTAAAAAGCAGCCGATATGCGACGCCGCGCCCGCGAGCACCACGCCCGTCACACACGCGGCCATTAGCACTAGGTTTTCCGAATTAGATAACGCATGCCACAACGCGATAGCGATACCCGATGCGCATAGAAGCAACACCCACCGATTCCAACGCCCGCCCAATGCGCCGTATAGCGTCAACGCCACCGCCGCGCAGCCGATCGAGATCGTGTGCCATACCAACGCCCCGGCCGGTCCGAACATCGTGAGCATCGCCGGATCAAACCCCGCCCGCGGGTCGGACTCGAAGTACAAACGGGGCAAAAAACCCGCAAAAAGCGGCATCAACGCGGGCACCGCGACCAGCGCCCCCATGACATACAGCAGCGCGTCGCGTCGGGCCAAGGCCGGGGGCTTGGGGGGCTCGGGTTTTTTCGGCTTCATCAAATCGACCGCTCATCCTTCGTAACAGTTCGATTAGAATACCGTCGAATCACAGAGCCGATGTTTTACATCCGCATCGATGCACCTCACCCTTGGAAGACCTCATGAAGATTTCGTGTGACCGACTGGTCCGTATCCATTCCCAACGGGCCGTGTTCTTCGGCACGGCCATTGTTTCGGCGTCGCTCATGATCACTGGCCTGACCGGCTGCGGCGGGGGCGGGTCGTCCGCTGATCCCGAAACACCCGACGAGAGCGAAGGCACCGCGACCGACGTCGAGCAGACCGACATCGAGATCGTCGAACCCGACCCGCCGGCCAACCCGCGTGCGGACCTGGGCATTGCACTGCCCCCCGGCTTCCAGGCCGAGGTGCTGTACGACGTGCCCGGCGACACGCAGGGCTCGTGGGTCTCGCTCACCGCCGGGCCCGATGGCACGCTGTTCGCCTCGGACCAGTACGGCGAGGTCTACCACGTCGCCCCCCCCTCGGTTGACGACTATCTCACCGAGACCGAGATCAAATCGCTGGGCCTGGGCATCGGCGGAGCGCAGGGGCTCTGCTGGTTCAAGGACGCCCTGTACATCATGGTCAACGGCAAGGGGCTGTTCCGCGCGGCCGATACCGATGGCGACGGCGCCCCCGACTCGCCCGAGATGATCGTCGCGATCGAAGGAGGAGGCGAGCACGGCCAACACGCCATCATCCCCTCGGCCGATGGCGAGTCGCTGCTGGTCTGCTGTGGCAACCACACCCGACTCCCCGCACTCACCAGCAGCCGGGTCCCGCAGGCCTGGGGCGAAGACCACCTGCTCAAACGCGAGTGGGACGCCAACGGCCACGCGGCGGGCGTCCTCGCGCCCGGCGGGTTCATCCTCGAAGTCAGCCCCGACGCCAGCGAGGTCGAACTCATCAGCATGGGCTACCGCAACGAGTACGACATCGCCCTCAACCGCAACGGCGAGCTGTTCACTTTCGACGCCGACATGGAGTGGGACATGGGCGCGCCGTGGTACCGCCCGACACGTGTCTGCCACGCCGTCAGCGGCAGCGAGTTCGGATGGCGCAGCGGTACGGGCAAGTGGCCCACGTACTACCCCGACTCCCTCCCGCCCGTGGTCGATATCGGCCCGGGCTCGCCGACCGGTGTGCTCTTTGGCACCGGCGCCGCGTTCCCCGCCACGTACCAGGACGCGCTGTTCATCCTCGACTGGACGTTTGGCACGATGTATGCCGTGCACCTGACGCCCGACGGCGCAACCTATAGCGCTCAGGTCGACGAGTTCCTGTCGAGCAAGCCCTTGCCGCTCACCGACGCCGTGATCGGTGACGACGGCGCGATGTACTTCGCCACCGGCGGGCGTCGCGTGCAGTCCCGGCTCTACCGGGTCCACTACTACGGCGTCCGCGACACTTCGCCCGCGCCGGCACTCCCCGCACCCACCGCCGAGGCGAAGCTGCGGCACGAGCTTGAGCAGTTCCACCGTGCGGATGCCCCGGCCGAGGCGATCGACACGGTCTGGCCCGCACTGGGACACCGCGACCGCTTCGTCCGCTTCGCCGCCCGTGTCGCACTCGAGCACCAGCCCGTCGAGCGCTGGCGCGAGCGTGCCCTTGCAGAAACAAGCCCCGCCGCGTCGATCGAAGCGCTCCTCGCGCTCGCCCGGCTCGGCAACGCCGACGACCTGGCCCCCCTGCTCGCCTCCACCGCCCGGCTTGAAGACCAGTCCCTCTCCACCCAGCAGCGTCTCTCGCTCCTACGGGTCTACCAGGTCGCCTTCGTTCGGCTGGGCGCGCCCAACGAGTCGCAGCGTGACGCGCTGGCTGCAGCGCTGGACCCGCAGCTGCCCAGCAACGACGACGATGTCAACGCCGAGCTCGCCCGGGTGCTCATCTACCTCGAAAGCCCGAGCGTCATCGACAAGTGCCTCGCGCTCATGAACGCCCCGGGCCAGCCCAAGGCCCCCGACTGGACCCAGCTTCTCGAACGCAACGACCAGTACGGCGGGTCGATCAGCCAGATGCTCCACAACCCTCCGCCGACCCGCAAGCTCAACTTCGCGTTCATGCTCCGTAACCTCACGACCGGCTGGACCGAGTCTCAACGCCGGGCGTACTTTCTCTGGCTCAACCGCGCGATGCGTGCGACCGGCGGCAACAGCTACCGCGGCTTCGTCAACCAGATCCAGCAGCAGGCCCTCGACGCCTGCGGCCCCACCGACCGCGCCGCGATGGACGCCTACATCGCCACCCTGCCTAACCCCGACGCCAACCAGCCCGCGCCGGGTAGCCCGCTGGGGCCAGGCCGAGCATGGACCACCGCCGAGGCGATCAACGCCGTCGAAGGCAAGCTCACCGGCCGCGACTTCGATCGCGGGGCCGAGCTCTACCAGTCCACGCTCTGCGCGCAGTGTCACCGGTTCGCGGGTGAGGGCGGCAACATCGGCCCGGACCTCTCCACCGTCAGCGGCACCTACTCGCTGCGTGACCTGGTGACCCACATCGTCGAGCCCAGCCGGGACATCACCGACCAGTACGCCCAGTCCGTTGTCACGCTACGCGACGGCAGCATACGCACCGGCCGAATCGTGCTGCAAAACAGCGACATGGTCCGCATCGCCACCAGCAACACGGACCTCTCGCAGACCGTGGACTTCCCCCGCAGCGACATCGCCTCGATCGCGCTTTCCCCGGTGTCGCCGATGCCCACGGGACTGGTCGATCCGATGAACCCTGACGAGCTGCGCAACCTCATCGCGTACTTGATGTCGGCCGGCGATCGAGAACACGCCATGTTCGCCGAGTAACGCGCCAAGCGCTCTACTCGCCGCTTGCGGCTTAGCGACAACACTTTTTGAACAGACAACAGGCGCACGCGATCAACCTCGCGTGCGCCTTTTTCTTGCGCGGAATGAGATCGGCGACCGACGGCGAACTGTGCCTGGCAAGCGGCGCGAGACGACACGGCATCGCACCAACGAAACGAGGCGGCGGCGCAGAAAAAACCCTCCCCGGGCTGGTGGGCATCCCGGGGAGGGGGAGGGAGAAGGAAGCGAGCGGTTGGCCAGCCCTGGCCAGGCAGCGGGTTGGGCCTTTCGGAGCAGCGCCCCGAATGGGCTCCATGCCCAGAAGCGAGACGCCTAAGGCCCGCCCCGCCAATCCGTGTCGTGCCTCGTCCGCGAGGTGTGCCACGCTCGATTCCCTCATGCAGTTATGCACAAGTCAACTTGTCGAAACAACGAAACGCAGAATCAATCGACCTTAGGCAGCACGAGGCCCGACTGGTCCTGGTACTTGCCGTTCTTGTCGGCATAGCTGATCTCACAGGGCTTCTCGGCCCGCAGGAAGATCATCTGGGCGATCCCCTCGTGGGCGTAGATCTTCGCGGGCAGCGGGGTCGTGTTGCTGATCTCGATCGTGACCTTGCCGCGCCACTCGGGCTCGAGCGGGGTCACGTTGACGATGATGCCGCAGCGGGCGTACGTGCTCTTGCCGACGCAGATCACGAGCACATCGCGCGGGATGCGGAAGGTCTCGACCGTCTCACACAGCGCGAAGCTGTTGGGCGGGATAATGACGTGGTCTTTGCCCGTCTGGTCGGTATCGACGGTGACGAAGTTGCGGTCGTCGAACTTCTTGGGGTCGACAATCGAAGCCCCGCCATCAAGGGGAGCGTTGGTGAAGATCTTGAAGAGCGACCCAACACGGACGTCATAGCCGTAACTCGACACGCCGTAAGAGATCTTGCCCTCGCGTTTCACGGCGGGCTCGAAGGGCTCCACGGCCAGCGAGTCTCGGATCTGATGGTCACTAAGTACGGGCACGCTGCTTTTCTCCACAGCTACGGGCGGTCACCCGGGAGATCCACCGATCTTTAGATCGATCCAGGTGGACACGATGAACGAAGTTTAGACCACTATACCGCTACATCTAGTGGAAGCAAGGGGTCGGCTGTCTAAATGTGGGAAAATGTGCGAGTGAATCGCTATCGACAAAGCGCGTCAGCCATGCGACAGGTTATCGACCAGATTGGCAACAGGAAGCGACCCTTGATGACATGTTTTCCACCGCGGGCAGTCAGGCCGACTGGACCTGCACCGCACGGGTGACCGCCTCGACGACCCGCGGAACCACGGCATCGGCAGGCTCATTGAGGCGTGCGCCCGCCGCGCGGGCGTGCCCACCCCCACCGAACTGGCCGGCGAGCTCGGAAACGTTGACAGCATCCGGCGCGTGCTTGCTGCGAAAGCTCATACGCGTCTGGACCCCCTCGGGCGTCGCGACCTCGCTGATCAGTGCGATCACCTGGATCGTGCCGACCTGCTGGGGGATGTCGATGAGGCGTTCGGTCTCTTCAGGCAGCGCGCCGGTCTCGTCGAAGTCGGCGCTGCGGAGCGTCATGACCGCGGCTCGGCCGTCGGCGAGGAGCTGGAGCGAGCCGACCGCGCGGATGAGGAGCGCGAGTTTCTCGACGCGTTCGCACTGCTCGAGTCGGCCGTAGAGCTCGGCGTGGTCGACGCCGTCTTCGATGAGCTGTGCGGCGAGGCGGAGCGTGCGTGGCGTGGCGTTGGAGAACTTGAACCAGCCGGTGTCAGAGGCGATACCGGTGAAGAGCGCCTCGTTGATCGTGTGCTTGGCCGGGGCCGAGAGCGTCGCCGGATCAATGAGCAGCGGGATCAGGTCCGCGATGATCTCGGCGGCGGCGGCGGCGGTGGAGTCGATGAACTTGTAACCCGCGTCGATATCGCCTGCCAAATGGTGGTCGAGGATGAGCGTCTGGCGGGCGCGTGGCTTGACCAACGACGCGAGCGGGCCGACCTGCGACCAGGCCCCGGTATCAACGATGACCATGCGGTCCGCGGCGGGCAGTGTGCGCTCAATGTCGTAGATGTCGATGCCCGGCGTACGGGCGAGCGGCTCAAGCGAGGGCAGGATCGGCTCGACCAAGAGCCCGCGGGCGTCTTTCCCCAACGCACGCAGCGCGGTCACCAGCGCGACGACCGAGCCGGCCGCGTCGCCGTCGGGCTTGGCGTGGGTCAGGACGCAGATCGAGCCGGACTCGTCTTTGAGCAGCGCGGCGGCCTGCGGAAGGTCCAGGTTGGAGATGTAGTCAGCCAAAGGTGCTCGGGGGTAATCGGCGGCGGATCAACACGACACCGTACACATTAGGAGGGCTGCCGGGCCGCGTCACGGTACCAGGCTTCCGTCTGATCGATATCGCGCTGTAGCTGGGCCACCAGTTCATCGGCGTTTGCGAAAGGGTACTGCTCACGGACCCATCGGGCAAAGTGCAAGGTTAGCGGACGGCCATACAGCGCATCCGGATTATCCGGCGAAAACCCGACCAGGTGGGCCTCGATCGTCTGGGTGTGCCCGCCGAAGGTAGGCTTGTTGCCGACGCTGATCGCGGCGGGGTAGACGCTGCCGTCCTCAAGTGTCGCCGAGCCCGCGTAGACGCCATGCATCGGGACCGTCAGCCCTTTGTAGTCGGCCGGGTTCAGGTTCGCGGTAGGGATATTGATCGTACGCCCCCGCTGCTCGCCCTTGACGACGCTGCCGGTCAACTCCCAGGGCCGCCCCAGACACAACGCCGCGTCCTCCACCCGGCCATGTCCGATCAATCCGCGAACAAGCGAGCTGCTCACCGGGGCGCTGGTGCCATCGCTGAGCGATGCTTCGAGTCGGCCCAAGGTGCGGACCTGAAAGCCGTGCGACCGGCCCAGCGTCCTGAGGACCTGCATATCGCCGCCACGGTCTTTGCCAAAGCGGAAGTCTTCGCCCTCGACAAAGCCCACCGCATGATGCTCTTTCACAAGCCGACCCACAAACGCCTGGGCACTCAGCCCCAGCAGCTCCGGGTCGGGCGACAGGACAACCACGCGGTCAGCCCCGGCATCGCGCAGCCAACGCTCGCGATCCGCAAGCGACGCGAGCAGCAGCGGCGCGCCCTGCGGCCTGAGCACCGCGATCGGGGGCGGGTCGAACGTCACCGCCAAGACCGAGCAGTCCCCCGCCGCCTGGGCCATCTCCCGCGCAGCGGACACGATCGCCTGATGCCCGATATGGACGCCGTCAAAGATACCGACTGTGATGATGGTGTTCGCGGTCAAGGTGTGGAGATCATAGCCCAGGGAGCGATGTCGTCAGCGGCCAGGCCAGCCGGAATGAAAACGCCCACGCGTTGGGGCCGTGGGCGTTACTCGTTCGCGTCACGTTCGCCGGGTCAGGCGCGGACGGGTTCCTGCACAAAGCGCATGGCTTCCTCGACGTTTTTTGCCCCGCCGATGATGAGCGGGGTGCGGTCGTGGACGTCCTTGGGAACCAGCTCCATGATGCGTTTTCCGCCCGTGCCGAAGGCCTTGCCGCCCGCCTGCTCGGCGATAAAGGCCAGGGGGTTGCACTCGTACATCAGGCGGAGCTTGCCCTCGGGCTGCTTGACGGTGGGTGGGTACATGAAGATGCCGCCCTTGATGAGGATGCGGTGGAAGTCCGCGACCAGCGAGCCGACATAGCGCGACGAGTAGCCGCCGCCCTCAGAGTGCTTGGCCCAGCCGAGGTAGCGCTGGTAGGGCTCGGGGAAGCTGTGGAGGTAGGCCTCGTTGACGGAGTAGGTGCCCGCGTGCTGGGGCATCTGGATGTTCTCGCGTGTGAGCAGGAACGCGCCGAACTGGGTGTCGAGTGTGAACTGATGGACACCGTTGCCGCAGGTGTAGACCAGAACGGTCGACGAGCCGTAGAGCACATAGCCCGAGGCGACCTGCTCGCTGCCGGGCTGGAGCACGCTCTTCTCGGCGCCCTTGACCTCTTTGGGGTTCCGGAAGATCGTGAAGATCGTGCCGACCGAGACGTTGACATCGATGTTGGACGAGCCGTCGAGCGGGTCGAACATGATGATGTAGGAGTCGTCGTCGTCGACCTCCTGAAGCACGCGGGGCTCGTCGTCTTCTTCGGAAGCGATGATTCCGACGTTGCCGCGGTAGCCAAGCGTCCGCTTGAGTGCGTCGTTAGCGATAATGTCGAGCTTCTTGACGTCCTCACCCTGCACATTGGTGACACCCTCATCGCCCCAGACGTCGATGAGCCCGGCACGGCGGACATACGAAGCGATCATCTTGGTCGCGAGGGTGATGCCGGACATCAGCCAGGAGAACTGGCCCGAGGCGTTAGGGAACCTCTGCTGCTGTTCCTGGATGTGCTGACCGAAGGTGATGTAGTGGCCGTCGCGTTTGATCGCCATCGCTGCGTCTCCGTGTTATAGGGCGGCGCACCATACCGCATCCGCGCACGGATTGCTCAGCCCCTCAAGACATCGACCGGATTGCGTCAGTGCGTGAGCGCGTACGCGAGGATGTTCGCGTTGATCAGCCGGGCGTTTCGGATCTCGCTCCCGCCGCAGCAGCAGCAGCCCCCGCCGGCGTTGCCCGTGTCATTGAGACCGACGGGTGTAAACACCAGACGGACCCGGCCGTCGATCTCCATCCCGTACAGCGACGCCCCGCGCGGCGAGCGGCGAATCTCGACGCTGTCGATGTCGTAGAGCGTGTGGAACAGCGGGTGGTCGGTATCGAGCGGGGTGAGCGCATCGTCGCCATAGAGCTCAGCCATAAGCTCGAGGAAGCTGTCGCCCCACGCCCGGTTCGAGCAGCCCGCCGAGGCGAGCACAAAGCCGCCGCGGTCGAGGTAGGCCTTGAGGTTGTCTTTCTCTGCATCCGTCAGCGTGAACGCCTTCTCCCCGCTGAGCACGACAAACGGGAAGTCGAAAAGCGATTCTTCGCCGAGCTGGACCGAAACGAAAGAACGGTGGACTTCCTGGCCCGTCTCTCGGGCGAAAGTCGTCAGGAACTGGTCCGCAAAACACACGCCGGTCCGGCCCTGGGCATAGACCAGGTTCGCGACCGCGATCCCCTCGGGCGGGCTCGCCTCGGGCGCAGCGTCCTGCGCCGGGGCTACGAGCGACGCGAAGGCGATCGTCAACGAAGCGATCCCTGTCAAGAGGCAGGTCAGGAACGGTCGCGGGGTCATGGCGAATCCTCGTAGGGGTCGGCGTCTGGGTATCGGTCTTGCGCAAGTCGGCGGAAGTAATCGGCCGTGCGTGCGCGATAGCTCGGCGGGACCTGGCGCATCAACGCATCGGGCAGCACACCCTCCTCACCGCTGCGTGCTGTTTCATCGTAGCCGCCCGACGCAGCCGGGTCACGAAAATCCGGCGGCGGGTCGCTGCCTGCTCGGGTCGCAAGGCCCGAAGCGATGTCGGCCTGCGCTTCGCCAAGCCCCTGCGCGAGCCGGGCGGCGTCGTTCCGCGCGGCCTGCGCCGCCTCTTCTCGCCACTGCCGAGCCGTCGATTCCCCCTCCGCCCCCGACTCGCCCGCAGCGCCCGGCGGGCCCAGCCCCGCAATCTCCAGCGACCCCAGCGCCTCCGCGAGGTCGGTCAGCGCCTCGCCCGCGCCCGCATCGCCACGATCAGCCGCCTGGGCAAGCTGCTGGGCTAGCGCCTCCGCGTCCTCACGCAGCCCATCGATCGCCTCGCTCATCGCCTGCAAAGACGCACCACTTCCGTCACCCTCCTCCAACAGCCGTTCCGCTAACGCGGACAACTCGTTCACAAGCCCCGCGAGTTGGCCCATCTGATGGCCCAGCGCAGCATCCGCCGGATCGCCCGTCGCCTGCGCCTCGTCATCTTGCCGTAACGTGCCCCCTACCTCGCGGGGTGCCTCATTCGAAGCGCCCTCTTCACCGAAACCGGTGCCTGTTTCGCGTTCAGCCGGAGGCAACGGATCGGGCGTGATCGTGTACCGGCGGGTGCGTCGGCCAAACGCTTCCAAATGAAACGTGACCGGCTCACGCAGATCGGTAAACACCAATTCATAGCCAGCTTCAGTCGGTGTCATCAGCCGGCGGCCGATCGGGTTGAGATCGTCATCCAACACCACCAACTCGACCTGATCGGGCGATCGGCCCGTGACTGTTGCCTGCACTGTCACGGTGTCCCCCACCGTCGGCGGCGCGGGCTCCCACGCGACCTCAAACGACGCCGGGCTATAGGGCGCAACATCGAGCCCCGGCATGAACAGACGCATCAGTCCACGCCCAGGCATCGTCGGCATCATCAACACCAGCAGCAGCCAACCCAGCAACGCATACCCCAGCCAGCCCGCGGGTCGGCCAAGCATCGACAGCGGCGCAGCACGCCGGGGCTCCGCATGCTGCGCGGCGGCACGGCCTTGTGCGTCAGCCCGATCGCGCAGCGCCTGCGTCAACGCGTCCTCGGCAGACGACGGCTCCTCCAACGCCAACGCCGTCACGACCGGCTGCGCCGCCAGCTCCAACTGATGATCGATGCGCGACGCGCTATGCAACCCATCACGCCGACCTTTGCCCCGTGGAAACAGCGCCCAGCAAAGACCAACCAACCCGGCAAGCAATACCAAGACCAACCCGACCCACCGCCCCACCGTACCGATCGGCCAAACCGCATCGATCAGCACCCCCCCCCCAACAAAACAAGCCACAGCGCGCTCACCCGCAGCAGACGCGAGACAAGCGACAGCCACGACAATCGCCGCAGCACCCGGCCAACCATCGGCGGGACCGAGCGCAATGGCCCGTCGTCCGTCGCCTCCGGTATCGAAGCCAGCTTCGGCAGCATCGTCATAGCAAACCTCCCCGCCGACGCACCAGCCACTCGATCCCCAGCCCACCCAGCACCATGACGAAGATCGGCCAACCGGCAAAGCGATACACCGCGACCTCCTCCGCCGAGCGCGTCGCCCGCAATTCGCGTAGGTGCTCGATCAGTGGCTCGACCTCATCCAGTCCCAGGCATCGCCCCCCGCGCGACTCGGCAAGGGCTTGCAACACCTCGGGCCGAGCGGCCGTGTCGCGCAGCTCGGGCGAACGATCGACGACGCTGAAGTGCGCCGTGATCGGATGGGCCGGGTCCACCAGATCGGGTCGGCCGGGCACGGTCAGCTCGACGCGGTACACGCCCAATTGCTCGGGCGCGAGTCGCACCCGGCCCAGCCCACCCGCATGGTCCGAGGAAGTTGCAAGCTCCATCGCGCTGCCGTCGGGGCCGATCAGCCGCAGCGTTGGGCGCACGTCCTGCAATGCCGCGTAGCGCATCGTGACCTCCGCATCGACCGTTCCGCCCGGCTGCACCGTGAGCCGATCGAGCGACAGCCCAACATCCTGCCCGGGCAGAAACGCGCCGCCCGAGGCGAGCCACTGCATCGCCCGCGTCCAGAACACCGCGTAGACCGAGTCGTACTGGGCCAACGACGTCGGCAGGAGCTCCCACCGCCAAAGCCCCTCGCTCATGACCGCCATCGTCACGCCTTGTCCAACACGCAATGTCGAAACCGCCGCCGAGTCGGGACCGCCGCCGGCATCTTCGAGCAGCACGACCGACGCGGCCTGGCGCCCCGCGACCCGCGTCGCCGCGACCATCCCGGGCAGTCGGCTGATCACCTCATCGCCGCCCAACTCGGTCAGCGGGTTGCCACGCGCCGCCTCACTCACCGCCAGCCGGAGGTCGGCCGAGGTCCGCTCGCCAAACTGCGCGGGGCTGATGCTTTCCAAAGTGTCGAGCATCGCGCGGCGTCGCGCATCCGTGGGTTGGATCGGCCGCCCCTTCGCAAAGACCACCGCGCCGCCCGCTTCGACATACCCCGCCAGCGCGGCCGCCCAGGCAAGATCCACCAGCCGATCGATCCCCTGGCCCAGCACGACGACATCGAACCGCGCCAACGTGCCCGGCTCAAGCAATCGCGCATCCGTCACCGTTTCGCCGCGCACCGTCACCCGCCGACGATCGCCCAACGCATACACCGCCGTCAGGTCGAAGCCCGGGTGCGCCCCCATCAGCCGCCCCAGGGCCCGCGTGTCCCACGACGGCTCGCCCTCGACCAGCAGCACCCGCGTCTTCTCACGCGTCACCTGGATGAACACCGCTTCGTGGTTGTTTGCGGTGTACGCCTCATCGTATGCGCTCGTCACCACGCGGCAGGTATACAGATGGACCTGCGTCGGGGTGCGCGGGGACAACTCGGGCTGCACATCAAACGCCACCTGCTGCAACGGCGTATCCAGCACGAGCGGACGCGTCGCGACGACGACACCATGGTGCAGCAGCTCGACACTGGCGGACTGGCCCGCCAAACCGCGCTGGTAGACCTGCGCCTCGATCTGCGTCGACTGCCCATCGTATAACCGGTCGCTGCGGGCCCAGGCCTGGAGCGAAACGTCCGGCGTGCCTTGCGTCGCGCCGACCGGCACGCCAAAGGCAACCCCATCGGACCGCGCGGCAGGCGGCACTTGCGCCGCATTGCTCGTGTCGTGGCCATCGCTCAACACCACCAGCGTCTGCTCGCGAAAACGCGCGGCCGCGTCATGCAAGTGCGTTGCCTTCCCCACCGCCTCGAGCGAAGGGGTCAGCGTCGGCCAAATCTGCTGGTCAAACGCTACCAACTCGACCTCCGCCTCCGCCCGTAAGCGGTCGAGGGTCGCCTGCGAAAGCCACGTCGCGCGCAGCGCATCCAGACGGGACACCGCACCCGCCTCGCCGGGCAGCGCGACGTCCTCCTGCGCCATCGACGCGGACGTATCGATCAGCAGCACGAGCTTGGGTAGCGCGGGGTCGGGTAGCCCGGCGGTCTCAAACGTGCTGGGGCCAAGCAGCGTCCAGCCCAGCAAGACCACCGCCACGAGACGCATTAGCAACGCCCATCGCCCACGCCTTTGCAGCACCGCCTGCCAAAGCACCACCCCTACGATCAGCGCGAGCACCAGCACCGTGACAAGCCATCCCAGCGGCGGGCGAAAAAAAAGAGTGGCGAGCAGTGTCATTTCCCGCCCTCCCGCCGTGCATACGACATCAAGGCGAGAGATTCGATGCCAACAAAGAGCAGCGCCGCGACGATGCACATCGGCCAAAGCTCGAAGGGTTTTCGCCGACCCGACAAGGCTGGTCCTGACGCGCCGCTTTGCATCAGTGTTGCTCCCGAATCCGAGTCGCCGGCCCCGCTTTGCGTGAAGTCCGACTCGGCGGGGTCGAGTGTCGCATAGACGCCCGACGCGAGTTCGCCGTTGGCCATGATCCCCTGGTACAGGCCGGGCGCGGTGATGCGGGCCGGGTCACTGTCGTTCGTTTCACGGTGTCCGGGCGTCTGCAGCGTATGTTGATTCACCACGGACTGGGGCAGCGGGTCGCCCGGGTAGAGCGCTGTCGGCAGGCCGGGGCCGGGCGCAGCAAAGCGGGTGAGTTCGTTCACCCATGCGACAAAGGCGGGCTGCGAGACGAAGTCGGTTTGGGAGGGCGCAAGGTCGGCATTGACCATGATGAGCCGGCCACGCCCGACGTGCTGCAGCGCGAGGATCGACCGACCATCCGCCGACCGCATCAAGGCCTCGGCCCCGTCGCTCGGCTGAGCGCCGGCCACCTGCGCGAAACGCTGCCCCACAAGCGACGCCCGCGCGGGGCCTTCAAACACCCCGAGGGCCGGGTGATCAAACCGCACCGACGCGACGACCGCATCCCCGGGTGCCGACTCATCAAAACGCAGTGGCGAGAACGCGAGGTCATGCGCCGCGCGGCGCGCGGCCGAAGTATCGACAACCCACAGCACCCCGCCCCCCGCTTCGAGGTGTTGCCGCATCGTGTCACCGAAACCGGCCGGCATCGCATCGATCCCCGTAAGTACCCAGCACCCGGTTTGACCTATGGACGGTGTCGTTGAGTCGGCCAACACCCCGGGCTCAAGCCGCGTCACAACCACCCCTGCGCCGGCCTCGCCAACCGACGCCAGCGCCAACGAAACCCGCGCGGCGGTGCTGTCCACCCCTGCCGAAACGTCGCTGTACAAAGCCACCCCCCGCGCGGCCGCGACCTCAACGACAACACCCGCCTCATCGTCGAGATCAAACGCATCGCCCGGCTCGACCCACACACGCAACGCCTGCACGCCCGCCTGTGTCGGTGTCAACACGATCGTCTGCGTCGTCGTGGCGCCGGGCTGCATCGTCAGTGGGAACGATGCGCGGTCGCCTGCGCCTTGAGCGTGTAGCGTGATCGGCTGAGCCGATGGCCCGGTGTGTTGAAGTTCGATGTTGAGCGCGACGGGGCTGCCAAGCACGGGCGGGTAAGGCGACAGGTCGGTCATGCGGACCGCGACATTGTTGGCGGGTGTCGCACCGATACGTTCTTCGGTAATCGGGACGCCTGGCGCGTAACCCGAGAGCGGGCCGGCCGGCCGGCTGCTTTGCTGGCCGTCACTGAGGATGAGGATACGGCCGGGTCGGCCCTGCTCCTGGACGATCGCATGCGCCAGCACAATCGCACCGGCAAGGTCGGCCGACTCGTAGGTGCAGTGCGCCTGCGTTAGACGTTCGCGTAGCAAAGCGCGGTTCGCGGTGGGCTCGGGCAGCAGCGTGGTCGGCGAGCGGTCGGCCAGGATAACGCTGGCTCTGTCGCGTGCGGGGTCGAGGGTGTCCAGTGCGGTGACGGCCTGCCGACGCGCCTGGTCGAACAGCGACTCGCCACGTTCGGAGCGGTGCATCGAGGCCGAGGCGTCGAGGATGATGACCAGCGATTCGCCCTGGCCTCGGGGAGGTGTCGCGCCGATGGCCTGCCACTGGGGCCGGGTGAACGCGAGCACGACACACGCGAGCGCGAGGATGCGTAGCAGCATCAGCAGCAGGTGTCGCGGGCGGTTGACCTGGGAGGCCTCGACGACGGCCTGCTCAACAAAGCGCGTCGCGGGGAAGGCGACCGGGCGGTAGCGGACCCGGCTGAGCAGGTGCGCCGCCACCGGCAGGCCGACCGCGGCCGCGAGGCCGAACAGCCAAGCGGGGCTCATCAAGGTCAGCATCGCGGTGGGTAGTAGGGGCATCGGGGCCTGCGGGCTTGTGCCATCTCCAAACGTGGGCCGACCGAGGCAATGGGCCGCACCCCGTAGGTTAGGTTACGCCATGGGCGGGCTGCAATCCATGCATCGGCCGCCGATCGCGTTCCAATGTTCATCGGGTGCTTTGTAAAAAACATATGGAAAACTGATGAAACGACTCGATACTTTTTGAATCGATGCCGGTATGCTGGGGCGGGTCATGCGGATTCCTGCGTGGCCTGTTTGCCGGCTTGCTCAATCCCCATCACCCTCCACGGAAGGAGCCCCCCGTGAGCAAATCCAAATCGTCAAAACCCAAATCGAAATCGGCATCGAAACCCAAACCCAAATCGACCGGCTCGCGTAAGACCCTGCCGACCCCCGACAAGCCCGTCGTGGTTGAGATGGCCAAACCCGCAGCATCAGCCAGCAAGACAAAGCATATGACCCCGACGCATGAAGCCATCGCCGCGAAGGCCTATGAGATCTGGGTCGCCAAGGGCAGGCCCACCGGCCAAGACGCGGCCAACTGGGCCGAGGCCGAGGCGGCGCTGAGCTAAGCCAGCGCCGCGCGGTGTCTACGCGTCTTCATCTTCACCGTCGTCCGGCTCGACCAGATCGTCGATGAGTTCATCAACGACCAGCCGGGAGGCAAAATCCTCGGCGTCGTCGATCTCAACGATGACAACGGCCTCAGTCTCGGGGTGCTTTGTCGCGATCTCCATCTCCATCAAGGCCTGGAGCGCAGCCTGCTGCTCGGCCTCCTTCTTCGAGTTCGCCCATGCGGAGCTGAAGTGGCGGCCGTTAAGCTGCACGCAGACCTCGAAGGCCTTGGCGTGGTCGGGGCCCTTCTCGTCGAGCAGGACGTAGTTTGGGTTGGTCGGCAGGTGCTTCTGGGCGATCTGCTGAAGCACGCTCTTAAAATTGTGCTGATGGGCGGACGACTCGGCCTCGTGGATATAGGGCTTGAGCTGGCGGAGGATAAACTCGCGGGCCGGCTCGAGGCCGCCGTCCAGGTAGATCGCGGCGATAATCGATTCGAGCACTGCCGCGGCGACGCTGCTGGGGAGCGACTTGCGGCCGGACATGCCCTTACCCAGGTTCAGCATGCCCGACAGGTCGATTGCCTTGCTGATCATCGCGCAGACCCGCCGGCTGACGACCGCGCTCTTGATCTTGGTGAGGTCGCCTTCCATCAGGTCGGGGAAGGTGTGGTAGAGGTATTCACACACGACGCAGCCGAGGATTGCATCCCCGAAGAACTCAAGTCGTTCGTTAGAGTCCTGGCGTGTGCCGGCGGAGGACGCGTGAGTGAGCGCCTCTTCGAGCAGTGACGGGTTTTGGAAACGGTAGCCGAGCACTTCGGCCGCTTGATCAATCATTTGGCACCGTCGGGAAAGGGTGAAGCGGACAGTCTCCCACCGCGCAACGGGTGCGCGGTTGGAAGGATGCTGGCGATCGCCAGCGTCGCATCGGTGCCGTGGCGGGGGTCTGGCAGGCCGTTAAGACAGGCAAAAATCCCAAACCACCGCGGCGGCAGCGTTAATGCGGTTTGATTATCTAAATCGTCGATATGGTTGTCAATCATTTCCCCACGACATACGCTGCTTTTATGAAGAAACCTGCCACCTATTCGCCGGGCCTGATGGCCGCCATGGTTTTATGCCTTCTCGCCTTGCTGCCGGTTGGCCAGGCGCGCGCCGCGCCGCCCGCAGAGGCGCAGCCAATCCTCACAGTGCCCGAGGTGGTCGTCGGCATGAAGGGCTACGGGATGACCGTGTTTCACGGCACCGAGATCGAGCCGTTCAGCGTCGAAGTCGTATCGATCAATGCCAACGAGACGCCAGGCATGTCGGTGATCTGGGTGCGCTGCACCGACGAGCGGATGATCCACACGGGCCCGGTGCAGGGGATGTCGGGTTCACCGATCTATCTATGGGATGACGACAGCGGCGACCACGTGCTGGGCGAAGGCGGCAAGCTGATCGGTGCGTTCGCCTTCGGCTACGGGAGCACCAACGAGTGCGTCGTCGGGGTCCAGCCCATCGAACACATGCGTGCGGTCGGCCAACGCGCAACCGCCGAGGATCGTCCTCAGCTCAGCTATCGCCCCCGCGCGGGTAGTGGGCTCGCGCTCATGGACGGGCTGGTCCAGGCCGGCGGCACACTCGGGTTCGACACCTACCAGATGGCTCGGCTTGAGTTCACACGCGACCTCTTCGAGCACATCACCCCCGCGAGCGCGCGCCAGGCCCGCCGACTCCCGGCCGGACCCGACGGCCGCGGGCTCGCGACACGGATGATGGTCCCCATGTCCGTCGCCAACCGCGACATCGCCACACTGCTCGCGCCGTCGCTTGAGCCCATGGGCATCGCGCCTTTCGCGGCCGACCCGCAGGCCCTGGGCGGCACACCGCCGCGCGGGTTTGAGGTCGAGGGGCTTGAGCTGGCCCCCGGCTCGGCACTGGTCACCCCGTTTGCCACGGGCGACGCCGACCTCATGGGCATCGGCACGGTCACCGACGTGCTGCCCGACGGCACGGTCCTCGGCTTCGGGCACGCGATGGACGGCATCGGCGTCACCGCGGTCCCCATGGCGACAGGCTATGTCCACTTCATCGTGTCGTTGCGCACGATCAGCTACAAACGCGGCGGTACGCTTGCCATCGCGGGCACGCTCATGCAGGACGAACAGGCCGGCGTCGCGGGCACCCCTGAGCACGACTACATCACCGCCCCGGTCAAGGTCACGGTCAATATCGAAGGCCTGCCCGCGCGTGAGTACAACTACGAGGTACTCAACCACCCGACGCTGACCGCGCAGATCGCCGCGGCTGTGGTGCAGCAAAGCATCACTGCCGTGCAAGGCCCGCCCATGGAACACACCGTGCGTGTCAACGGCAGCGCGTCCTTCTCGGGCGGGCGATCGATCGGCCTCAATACCCAGGCCGTCAACGGCGGCGCCAATGCCGCCGCGGCGATGGTTGCGCAACTCGTCGGTGCGATCACGCAAAACCCGTTCGAGGAAGTCACCCTCGAAGGCTTGGAACTCACGGTGGATATGGACTACGGCCTGGACGTGTACGAAATCCTCTCCGCACGGGCCGACCGAACCGCCGCCGCGCCGGGCGACACCGTCAACGTCACGCTCGAGCTGGGCTGCCCGGAGGAAGAACCAACCACCCAGGTCATACAGGTGCAGATCCCGGAGGACGCCCGCGATGGTGACCTGCAGATCATCCTCGGCGACGCCGCCACCTACACCCCCCTCGCACTCGCGGCCCAGCCCGGGCTCACCGATATCGAGACGGTCGACGACCTGATCTCCGCGCTTGAAGCGATCAACGGCTTCTCCCCCCGCGCGGTCTACATCGCGGTCCCCTCGGTCGCGACCGGGCTGTCGATCGACGGCAACGACATGCCCGACCTCCCCGGCAGCCGAGCCGCCCTGCTGACCGCCGGCGCTGCACAGCCCCAACCCATCCAACAGTTCCACACCCAGACCATCGCGATGCCGCGTGTCATCGTCGGCAGCGCGAATGTTCGGCTGCAGGTCAAGCAGCCCGTCGGGGCGCGATAGTCAGCAGAGCACAAAGCATCAGCGAGTGACACCGGACATCGAAACCGACAGCACAGCACTTGCTGACGCTTCGTGTTCCGACGATCACCTCACCAGCACTCAAACCAAGCCCGCCCCAGCAGAGGCAGAGAAACCACACCATGAAACACCGACTCAAAACCCAGCACCTCCTCGCCGCCCTGCTCGCCCCGCTCGCGGTCTGCTCCACGACCCTCGCGATCCAGCCCCGCCAGTGGTCCCACACCAGCGAGGCCGACTTCGCCGGCGGCGACCCGTATGGCACTGTCGTCACCAACCTCGGCGACATCCGGCTGTCGTCCCAAACCACCACGCTCGACGGGCTGCCAGAAGGTGTGACGCATGTCTTCGATACTGTGACAATCGGCGACATAACCTACGTTGCAGCCGGACCCGAGGCGAAGATCTTGAAGATCGAAAACGGCGCAGTCGAAGTGGCTGTGGAACTCGACGCAACCGAGCAGGTGTTCTGCCTCGCTGAATTGAACGGGATGGTGGTCGCGGGGATCAGCGGACAGGTCAGTTGGCTGGGCATGCTGCACGAGGGCGAACTGCACAACATGGGCGCGCTACGTAGGCCCGACCTGAACGAAGCCGGGCAAGTCCAGCACGTTCGGTATGTCTGGGATGTGATGGCGGATGGCAATGACTTGATCATCGCGACCGGCGGTGAGGCCCAAGTCATGCGGAATCACGACGCCGATGCGGTCCGCAGATTGTTGCTTGCAAACAACGGCGGACAGTTTGAGCCACCGAGGTTTGAGGTTCTGCTTGGCGGGATCGCCCAGCCCAACATCCTCTGCCTCGGCCTCGACGCCGATGGCCGGGTCTACGCGGGTACAGACAAGGACGGCTTGGTCTACCGCATCGAGGCAGACGGCACGCCCTTCGTCCTGTACGACGCGCCCGAAGCGGAAATCGGTGCCTTGGCTGTGATGGACGATGGCACGGTCTACGCCGGCACCGCCGCGGCGGACCAGGCCCGCCCGGGCCGGCTGGTCGCGGCCAATGCGCAAGAGAACGGCCGCCCCGATGAGCCCGACCAACCCGAAGCCGAGCCCGAGGTTGAACCCGACCCGGAGCCCGCGCCGGAAGCCGAAGAGGAACCCGAAGCGGAGGCCGTCCCCGTTGAGGAGGGAGCGGCCGAGCCGACGCCGGAGGATTACGACCGATTGCGCGAAGCGCTGCGTGAACGCCTGCGTGTCGCACGTGAGTCGGGTGAACTCGCGGGTGGCCTGGATGCAGGCGGGGGAAACAACAACCCCGGCGCAAACGCCAACAACAACCGCCCCTCGCGTGCCCGCGCGGCGGCACCCTCGGGCGGGAACAAACCAGGCAACGCCATCTATCGCATCGACCCCCAGGGCTTCGTGTCCGAGGTGTTCCGCGAGTCGGCCATGATCCTCGCCATCGCCCCCACCCCCGAGGGCGACCTCATCGTCGCGACGGGCAACGAGGGCCAGGTCTTCCGTGTCGATCCACACCTGCGGGAGACGACCGTGCTGGCCGACCTTGATAGCCAGATGGTGCCCGCGCTGACCCTCACCAACGGCGGGATCCTCGTGGGCGGCGCGGCCCCGGCCTCGCTCACGCTGCTGGGCGACCAGCTCGCGGAAACCGGGCAGTTCACCAGCCAGGTCCTCGACGCCGGCCAGGTCAGCATGTTCGGTACGCTCAAGCTCACCGCCGACATCCCGCCCGGCTGCTCGGTCCGTGTCGAGACCCGTACGGGCAACGTCGGCGACCCCGCGCTCGCCGCGTGGTCTCAGTGGCAGGTCGCCGGCACACTCGAGCATGACGCCAAAATCCACGCCCTCCAGCCCCGCGAGATCAAGCCCGACAACGCCCCCGCCCGGTACCTCCAGTATCGGCTGACCCTCACCGGCACGGGCACCGCAACCCCCACCGTGGATCAGGTCGATCTCGCCTACGTCTCGCCCAACATGCCGCCCCAGGTCGCCGCCCTGACCGTGACGACACCCGCCCCCGGCGCGCCGGGCTCGGACCATAACCCCAAGCTCACCGCCAACTGGCAGGCCACCGACGACAACGGCGACCGGGTCGTCTACGCCCTCGAGATCAAGCCCGCCGGGGCCGACCGCTACCTCCCGCTGGCCCAGGACCTCACCGGCACCAGCTACGAGTGGCAGACCCAGCACGTCCCCGATGGCTGGTACACCCTCCGCGTCACCGCCGACGACCGGCTCGATAACCCCGGGGATATGGCCATGACCGGCCGACGGGTCAGCGACGCCGTCCTCGTGGATAACACCCCTCCGACCCTGGGCGAAATCGGCGTTGCGGTCGAAAACCGGGCCGTCACCCTCACCGCCACCGCCAGCGACGCCCTCTCCGGCATCCGGTCCATCGGCTACGCCCTGGACGGCAGCGACGAGTACGCCGCCTCCCTGCCCACGGACCTGATCTACGACTCGACAAGCGAGCCCTGGAGTGTTACAATTTCCGATCTTTCCCCGGGCGACCACGTGGTCGCTCTGCGCATCATCGATGCCCGCGGGAACACCGCCTACCGGCAGGTGATCGTCCGAATCGAAGAGTGAATCGGTGGCCCGGATGGCCCCGTGTGATACAGGAACCTAAGCCATGTCGACCCACTACCCCAAGCGACGCTCCCTGATCAAGCGCGCACGCAAGTTCGGCTTCCGCGCACGGATGCGTACCAAGCTCGGCCGCAAGATGGTCAACCGCAAACGCCGAGTAGGCCGATCGGTCAACGTCCGCCGCAGCTTCTGACCTAAGCCCTACGAACAGCCCCATCAAGCACGGGTGCCCACAGGTACCCGTGCTTTTGTCTGCGCATCGGCCCCCGGGACGACGTCCCAATCGCCTACACAAGCCACCTCCGATCGCGCCATCCACACGAAAAAGCCGCCCACTGATTCTGCTAAACTCTGCGTTTTACCGTACCCCTTCCCAACTCAAACCCAAAGAGCAACCATGAGCTTTGCAATCGACTACGTCCACGGCCGACAGGTCCTCGACTCCCGCGGCAACCCCACCATCGAAGTCGAGGTCGGCCTGTTCGACGGCACCGTCGGCCGTGCCCTGGTCCCCTCGGGCGCATCGACCGGCGAGAACGAGGCCGTCGAGCTCCGCGACGGCGACAAGTCGCACTACCTGGGCAAGTCGGTCCATCAGGCCGTTGAAAACGTCAACGGCCCCATCGCCGGCGAGCTCATCGGCGAAGACGCCCGCGACCAGGAAGGCCTCGACGCCCTGATGATCGAGCTCGACGGCACCGAGAACAAGTCCAACCTCGGCGCGAACGCGATGCTCGGCGTCTCCATGGCCGTCGCACACGCCGCCGCCGAGGCCTGCGGCCTCCCCCTCTACCGCTACCTCGGCGGGTCGGGCGCGAAGGTGCTCCCCGTGCCCATGCTCAACATCCTCAACGGCGGCAAGCACGCCGACAACACCGTCGACTTCCAGGAGTTCATGATCCAGCCCTGGGGCTTTGATGACTTTGGCGATGCGCTCCGCGCCGGCGTCGAGGTCTACCATGCGCTCAAGGGTGTCCTCCACGACCAGGGCCTCTCCACCGCCGTCGGCGACGAAGGCGGCTTCGCGCCCAACCTCAAGAGCAACGAAGATGCGCTCAAGGTCATCGAGCAGGCCGTCGACAAGGCCGGTTACTCCTGGGGCGAACAGATGTTCGTCGCACTCGACCCCGCGACCAGCGAGCTCTGGAACGAGGCCGAGAAGGACGGCAAGGAGGGCTACAAGTTCTTCAGCAGCTCGCAGGAGATCATCAGCAGCGACGACATGGCTTCGCTCTGGGCCGACTGGTGCAAGAAGTACCCGATCCGCTCGATCGAGGACGGCCTGGCCGAGAACGACTGGGCCGGCTGGAAGACCCTCACCGATAAGGTCGGCGAGACCGTGCAGCTCGTCGGCGACGACCTGTTTGTCACCAATAAGAAGTTCCTCGCCAAGGGCATCGAGATGGGGGCCGCCAACTCCATCCTCGTCAAGGTCAACCAAATCGGCACGCTGAGCGAGACCTTCGACGCCGTCGGCCTTGCGATGCGTAACGGGTACTCGGCCGTGCTCAGCCACCGCTCGGGCGAGACCGAGGACGCCACCATCGCCGACCTCGCCGTCGCCACCAACTGCGGCCAGATCAAGACCGGGGCCCCCTGCCGTTCCGACCGAAACGCCAAGTACAACCAGCTCATCCGCATCGCTGAAGAGCTCGGCGACAACGCCGTCTACGGCAGCGTGTTCTGGAACAAGGGCTAACACCCAACCCCTACAACCGACCCAATCCATTCGCCAATCGGCACGGGCGCTGCGCAGCCAGCAAACCCCCAGCCGTTGGCGAATTTTTTTTCGCATGTCCGATGTAGAGGGCTTTCCACTAACCGATATAGACACCTACTAGGGGGGCTTCAAAATCTGGAGCCGACAATATGACCAGTCCTGTCTATCAGCCGTCCCTGTGGGAATACCGCTCCCCGCTGGACGGCCCGGCCGCGTACGACACGCTTAAGCTCAGCCATTCCGAGTGGATCTCGATCGTCGAACACATCAAGATGATCGGCCAAAAGCCCAACCCCGCGGCCGCCCGCCGTAAACACGCCCGCGACGAAGCCCTCGGACTGCTCAAGATCGTCATCCACGTCGCACAGCCGGGCGGCAGCACCACACGCCTCATCGCACGCAGCCACGACCTCAGCCCCAACGGGCTGGGCTTCATCCACGGCATGTACCTCCACCCCAACTCCTCCTGCATCTGCTGGCTCCGACACGCCTCGCTCGGGCTCACCCCTATCGGCGGCACCATCCGCTGGTGCAGGCACATCACGGGCGTAGTCCACATGTCCGGCGTCCAACTCGACGACACCATCAAAGTCAGCGACTACCTCACCTGCCCCATTATGGAAGACGAGGCCGAGGAGTAGCCACCTCGCACCGCGTCCAGCCCCCTGCGTCTCGTACAATGCCCCGTACCCAAGGGGGCTTTTTCATGCCAGCACCCAACGCACAACCTAAACGCAAACGACGCCTGCCCATCCTGGTACGGCACGCCGTCTCGCTCGCGGCCGTATTCGTCATCGCACTCCCGCTCTCCTACATCATCGGCCAACGCGTCGTCCGTGCCCGGCAGATCGACAAACTCACCCAGTCAGACGACGCGGTGTTTGAAGAAGGCCTGACCTACCTCTACCGATACGCGCCTCACGAACCCTGGGCCTTGGATGCGGCGGTCACACACATCGACACCCTCCCGCCCGACCGAGCCGCACGCGTATTGTGGGGTATCGGACACGCCTTCAACGACGCCGGCCAGCCCCTGCCCGACCCCCTCATCGACGCCGC
>JBITAC010000076.1:0-44605 GCA_044439905.1 Phycisphaerales bacterium JB063
GTCTGGCCGCGCGAGGCGGCGCGGACGCGTTCGACGAGCTGGTCGATGCCGACGCCGGTCTTCGCGCTGATGGCGATCGCGCCGGGGTGTTCGCGGGTGAGCAGCAGCAGCTCGGCGTTGTCTTCGAGTTTGTCGGCCTTGTTGAGGACGAGCAGGCGTTCGTTGTCTTTGGCACCGATGTCGTCGAGGACCTCGTGGACGGTTTCGAGCATGCGTTTGGCGTTGGGGTCGGCGGCGTCGAGGACGATGAGCAGGAGGTCGGCGTGGACGGCTTCTTCGAGGGTGGCTTTGAAAGAGGCGACCAGGTGGTGGGGGAGGTTGCGCACAAAGCCGACGGTGTCGGAGAGCATGACTTCGTCGCCGTCGCCAAGCTTCCAGACGCGGGTGCGTGTGGAGAGTGTGGCGAATAGTTTGTCGTCGGCGTAGGCGCCGCCCTCGGAGACGGTGTTGAAGAGGGTGGACTTGCCGGCGTTGGTGTAGCCGACGATGCCGACGGTGTAGAAGTCGAGGTTGCGTGCTTCAACTTCGCGTGTCTTGCGTGCCTGGACCTCGGCGATCTCGCGCTGGAGCTGTGCCTTCTTGCGTTGGACGATTCGGCGGTCGATCTCGAGCTGCTGTTCGCCCGGGCCGCGTGTGCCGATGCCGGTGGGGGCGCCGCCGGTGATGGTGTCGAGGTGGGACCACATCGCGCGGAGGCGTGGGTAGGTGTACTGGAGCTGTGCGAGCTCGACCTGGAGGCGTGCCTCGGCGGTGCGTGCGCGGGCGGCGAAGATGTCGAGGATGAGCTCGCTGCGGTCGAGGACCTTGCACTCGACCTCTTTCTCGACCTTGGCGATCTGCGAGGGCGACAGATCGTTTTCGAACAGGACGACCTCGGCCTGATGGAACTTGACCATCTCGGCCAGCTCGCGGACCTTGCCCTTGCCGATGAATGTCGCGGGGTCGGGCTTCATGCGCTTCTGCATCAGCTCGTCCATCACAACCGCGCCGGCGGTGTCGGCCAGGGAGCGGAGCTCGCCCAGCGGGTCGTGCGGGTCCAGCCCGTCGTTGGGCAGGAGGGCTGCGACGAGCACCGCGCGTTCGGTGGCGACGGCGACGTTGTTTTCGCGATGTCCTTGTTCCAAGGGGGGTCCTGTGGGAGTTGCCGGACGCTTCGGGGCTCAGCGTCGGCGTGGGGTAAAGGTGCAGGGCGTGAATGTCGTGACCGCAACAGTCTAGCCGACGCGGATGGGGGCAAGCTCCAAAAGCTGTCGGTTGGCGGGGAGGGTGGGGCCGGCGATGTGCCAAGACGACCCGGGCGGCGCGGACGCAGCGCCCGGCTTGCGCTGGGGTTGTAAGCGGTGAGCGGGAACGTCAGCGGGCGCTGGGCCGGCGGATGGCGATGCGTCGGCCGGGCTTCTGCTTGCGGACCCAGGCGACAAAGCGGGCGATGTCGGGATGGCCGGCAAGGTCGTCGAGGGTATTGAAGTGCTGTT
Organism: Phycisphaerales bacterium JB063; assembly: GCA_044439905.1. Lineage (GTDB taxonomy): Bacteria > Planctomycetota > Phycisphaerae > Phycisphaerales > Phycisphaeraceae > JAHQVV01. The sequence goes on from JBITAC010000076.1 coordinate 1,476, forward strand.
CGAGCTGCTTCTCGGTCAGCGTGGCGTGGATGGTGCTGTGGCACGGCCGACAGAGCATCGCGATGCGCTGGGTGCGCTCGGTGTGGTTGAAGCGTTTTTTGCAGGAGGGTTGGCGGTGGCGCTTGCGGGGGATGAGGTGGTGGCGTGTGAGCGCGACGCCGGCGCGTTGGCACAGGGCGCAGCGGTGCGGGTTGTCTTCGGTGGTGGGCATCGGGGGCGGGTGGGGCGACGCGGGGTCAGCGGCGATTGTTGACCGCGTCAGAGAGTGCTTGCAACGGGTCGACCTCGGGCTCGGCGGTGGGGGTGGCCTGGTCACGTTGCAGCAGGGCGACGGTCTGCCGCAGGGTGCGGATGAGCTGGGGGTAGTCCGCGGGCCTGGCGTCGGGGTCGAGCGCGAGCATGTGCCGGATGAGTTGGCCGGTCTCTTGGTGGACGGCGGGGTTGGCGTCGCACGGGTCGGGCGGCGGGACCTTGAATCGCCGGAGCACGACATCGCGGGGCGAGTCGCCTTTGCGTTTGAAGGCGGGTGTGCCGACGAGCATGTGGTAGAGCGCGGCGCCCAGGGAGTAGATGTCCGCTCGGTGGTCGGAGGTCTTGCCCTTGGCGATCTCGGGCGGCATGTAGTACGGGCTGCCCAGGACCTTGCCCTCGACCTGCTTGCTGGTGCGTTCCGCCAGGCCGAAGTCGATGATTTTGGCTCGGCCTTCGCGGTCGAGCAGCAGGTTGCCGGGCTTGATGTCGCGGTGCATGAGCCCGAGCTTCTGCGCCGCGAACAGGCCCGAGGCGGTGTCGATGCCGATCTGCAACGCCCGGACTTCATCGATGGCCCCGCCTTCACGGATGAGGTCGAGGACGCACCCGCCGTCGATGAGCTCCATGATGATGTAGGGCTGGCCCATGTCTTCGGACATGGCGTAGACCTGCGCGACGTTGGGGTGGTTGATGGTCGCCTGGACCCGGGCCTCGCGGAGCGCGCCCTGGTAGAGGTCGTCGTCTTTGGAGGGCGGGGCGGAGACGATCTTGAGCGCGACTTGCCGGGCGAGCACCTCGTCGTAAGCGGTATAGACCGAGCCCATCGCCCCGGCCGCGATCCGCTTGAAGAGGACGTACTGCCCGATCTGCCCGGGCACCTGGAACGACGCGGAGCACTGCGGGCAGTGCTCCTTAGCCAGGGGCTTGTAGGGCGTGATATCGATCACGTGCTTGCACGCGGTGCAGGTGATCTCCTTGATCCGGTTGACCTGGATTTCGCGGGGGTCGGGCATGGGGCAGTTGCTCCGGACGCGGATCGCCGTGGGGTATCTTACACATCCGCGCCGGCTAAACCGACGCCCGGGCCAGCCCTCTTGCCAACGGCCTATGTATTAGCTACACTACCCGGCTCGCTCGGCCACGAACCGGGCTCACTCTGCGCCTACTACACCAGGGACCTGCCATGCCCCGCGTCTGCGAATTTACCGGCAAACGAACGACCTCCGGCCGCACCTATACCACCCGCGGTAAGGCCAAGTACCTCGGCGGGGTCGGTACCAAGGTCACCGGCAAGACCAAGCGGAAGTTCCGCCCCAACATCCAGAAGGTCAACGCCCTGATGGAAGACGGCTCGGTCCGGAAGGTCAAGGCCTCCACCCGCGCGATCCGCAACGGCCTCGTGGTCAAGCCGCTCAAGCGACGCTTCGCCTACAAGCCCGACGCCGAAGCCGCCACGGCCCAGTAAGGCCCAAACACGCTCCCGCCCACCCATCATCGCGGGTGGGGCGGGCTAAGCCCTTGTATCTGCGGGGCTTGCGGGGGACGAAAACTTCAGATTGCCGCCGGCCGGGCGTTGACTTTGTCCAACGGTGTGCTTTAATTGAATAGAACGCCAATCCAACCGCTGGAGGCACCCGCCGGCGAAGCCCTACTACTCCACGGGCTCGGCAGACCCCACGCTCCAGCAGCCACGACCGCGGGATCCCACAACCTACGTGATGTAGACAGTCAACAGAAGGAGGACCGCGACGCCCCAGCGACGTCGCGTCCCTGCTGTTGTATCTCTGCGATGGACCCCCGCGACGAGCCCGACCATGAGCTTCCACGGAAATGACGATAAAGAACGCGTCCAAGGCGCGACAGATATCGTCCGGCTCATCGGCGAGCAGGTCCAGCTCAGGCCCAAAGGCCGAGAGCTCGCCGGGCTGTGCCCGTTCCACGACGACAAGACCCCGTCGATGTTCGTCTCGCCCGCGAAGCAGATCTATAAGTGCTTCTCCTGCGGCGCGGGGGGCGACTGCTTCACGTTCGTGATGGAGTACCACAAGATGGACTTCGTCGAGGCGCTCAAGTACCTCGCCGACCGCGGCGGTATCGAGCTGACACCCTGGAAACCCTCGGGGCAGCAGGGCGACGCCGGCTCGGCCATGGGCGGCAGCGCGGCGCAGCAGGGCGAGAGCCCGCGCAAACGCCTGCTCGCCGCGAACGACCAGGCGCTGGCGTTCTATAGAACAATGCTCGCCGACCCCGCGCTGGGCCAGGCCGCACGCGACTACATCGAGCAGCGCGGCATCGCCCCGGAGATGGTCGAGCAGTTCCAGCTCGGCTACGCGCCCGACCGCTGGGACGCGCTCGCGCAGCATGTCGCAAAGCAAGGCGCGGACGCCCCGGCGTTCGGCAAGGCCGGACTCATCGCGCTGCGCGGTGCCGACCACGATACGATCGTCAACGACGCCTCCACGGCCTACGACAAGCTCCGCCACCGACTGATCTTCCCGATCTGTGACGACTTGGGCCGGGCCATCGCCTTCGGCGGCCGCGTCATGCCCGGCGGGACGCTCGACGACCCGACCACCGACGCCAAATACCTCAACAGCCCCGAGTCCTCCCTGTTCAATAAGTCGCAGACGCTCTATGGCCTGCACCTCGCGAAGAAGGCGATCATCGACAGCAAGCGGGCCGTCATCGTCGAGGGCTATACCGATGTGATCGCCTGCCACCAGCACGGGTTGAACAACGTCGTCGCCGCACTGGGCACCGCCTTTACCCATCAGCACGCCGCGAAGCTCCGCCGATTCTGCGAGACCGTCGTGCTCGTGTTCGACGGCGACGCGGCGGGGTTCAAGGCCGCGGACCGCGCGGTCGAGGTATTGATGACCGGCGAGATCGATGTCGCCATCGCCATCCTCCCCGAAGGCCAGGACCCCGACACGCTGCTCGCGCAAGACGGCGGGATGGACCGCTGGCACGCGCTGATCGACAACGCGCAGGACGCGATGACGTACCTGCTCGCCCGCCTGGAGGACGACCTCAACAAGGCCGGGACGATCACCGGGCGCCAGTCGGTCAGCACGGAGTTCCTCGCCCGGCTGGCGCGGCATGGGCTGGTCTCCATGTCGCCGATCCGCCGGGCGCTGATCCTCGGCCAGGTCGCGGCGATGCTGCACATGCCGGAGTCGGCCGTGCTGGATGAGGTCAAACGGCTCGCGCCGCGCGTGTATGAGGGGCCGTCGCAGGACGAATACGCCGACGTGGATGAGGAAAATAGTGTTCCCTTTGAGGTGGCCGATGAAGCTTCCCGGGCTACACTTAGGTCGGCCCAACTGGCCGAGCGACAACTGATCGGCTGCCTGCTGCGAAACAACGACCTGTTTGAATACACCCTGCCCGACGGGACCGACTTCTGCGAAGCGGTGCTTGCGGGTGAGCTGTCGCCCCCGCATCGGCTGGTCTACCAGATGCTGCACGATCGGCTGGCGGAGGGCAAAGCGGTTTCGCTGGCGGGTCTGCTGGGCGACCTCGCGGAGGCCCGGCTCGACGGCGAACGCTCGGTCGTGATCCAGGCCGACGCGGAACTCGACGCGCTGCTGCGCGACCGCGAAGACAGTCTGCAGGCGCTCTTCGAGGCGGCCGCCTGCTCCGTCGCCCACCGCCGCGTGCAGCGGGAGTACGACGCAAGCCGGCAGCAGCTTGCCGCAAGACAGACGGGCGGGCCGGCCGACCAGGTCGCCCTCGCCCAGCAGCTTTTGGAACAACGGCGGGCCCACGGCTCGCCCGGACGCATCGCAAGGACGCGGTCGTAACAACTCACGGACGATCACCGATTCGCCAGAGACCACCCCACGGGAACCCTCCCGAAGCCCGGAGACATGATGCTCAAACTCGACTATCTCAACCCCGCTGTCCGCGAACTGATCGACCACGGCACGACCGTCGGCATGATCACCTTCGACCAGCTCATCGCCTCGGTGCCCGACCGCTACGTCTCGCCCGACATGGCCAGCGAGCTACTGGTCTACATGCGCGGGCTCGAGGTCGATATGGTCAGCGCGATGGCGCTGCCCAAGTCGCGCCGGCCCTACGATAAGGAACAGCTCGGCCTGCGCATCGAAGCGATCGCCGCCGAACGCGCCGCAGACGAAGAAGAAGCCGAGGAAGAATCCGAAGAAGAAGTCGGCACCGACGACCAGGGCGAGAAACTCCTGAGCCCCGAGCAGGCCCGCGCCGAGCTCGCCGCCGCGCTCAACGAGCCCAGCAACAAACGCATCGACGACCCCGTCCGCATGTACCTCACGCAGATGGGCGAGATCTCCCTGCTCACCCGCGACGAGGAGATCCGTCTGGCCAAGAAGATCGAGCTGTGCCGCTACATCTTCCGCCGCAAGGTGCTCGAAAACGACTACGCCATCGCCCAGAGCGTCGAGGTCCTGGAGCTTGTCCACGCCGGCGACCTGCCCTTCGACCGGACGATGAAGATCTCCACCGCCGAGGAAAACGCGAAGGAAAAGATCGCGACCCGTATCCCCAACAACCTCAAGACCATCAAACGTCTGCTCGAGATCAACCGCGGGCTCTGGGACAAGCTCGAGAGCGAAGAGCTCGACGAAGAGCAGGCCGCCGAATGCCACGCCCGCATCCGCGTCCACCGCCGGAAGATGGCGACGCTGATCGAAGAGCTGTCACTCCGTACGAGCAAGGTGCAGCCGCTGCTCAAGAAGCTCGCGTCGATCTCCAAGAAGATGCACGACCTGGGCATCGACCTCGCCAAGGCCGAGCAGTCCCCCGACCGCTACGACCCCGAGGACGTGATGGTGATGACCGAGGAGCTGGCCGGGCTCCGCTCGCTTGTGCTCGAAGAGCCCGAAGAATTGGCCGACCGGGTCAAAGACATCTACACCGTGTTCGATGAGTACGAGGCCGCCAAGCGCGACCTCTCGGGCGGCAACCTCCGCCTGGTCGTCTCGATCGCGAAGAAGTACCGCAACCGCGGGCTGTCGTTCCTCGACATCATCCAGGAAGGCAACACCGGCCTGATGCGTGCGGTCGATAAGTACGAGTACAAGCGCGGCTACAAGTTCTCGACCTACGCCACGTGGTGGATCCGCCAGGCCATCACCCGCGCGATCGCCGACCACGCCCGCACGATCCGCATCCCCGTGCACATGATCGAGACGATGAGCAAGCTGCGCAACATCCAGAAGAACCTGCTGCAGGAACTCAGCCGCGAGCCCACCATCGAGGAGATCGCCGAGCGTGCCGACATGCCCGTCGTCGAGGCCCGCCGTGTCATGAAGATCAGCCGGCACCCCATCTCGCTGGACCGCCCGGTCGGTGAGTCCGAAGACAGCTACTTCGGCGACTTCATCGAAGACGAGTCGGCCGCGAACCCCACCGACTCCGCCACGAGCGAGATGCTCAAGCAGCGCATCGAGCAGGTCCTCAAGACCCTCACCTACCGCGAACGCGAGATCATCAAGCTCCGCTACGGCATCGGCGACGGCTACACCTACACCCTCGAAGAGGTCGGCCGCATCTTCAAAGTCACCCGCGAACGCGTCCGCCAGGTCGAAGCCAAGGCCATCCGCAAGCTGCAGCACCCCGTCCGCAGCCGGAAACTCGCGGGCTTCATCGACGGCGACGAGGAAGATATCCTCGAGTAGAATCGACCCATGGACGGCGACCCGTCGCCGATTCAAGACCATCCTGCGAAGGAGGACAAGCCCACGCGAGCAGTTCGGCGTGGGCTTGTTGTTTGCGGATCGTTTTTGCCGCCTGTGGGATTCAGAGCCGCTTGCGACTCAGCGTTCACGCTTCTGTTCAAACATCCAAGCCCACATCGCATCGTCCGCGTACGCCTGACGCCAGCTGTCGTGGCCCACGCCCGGGTACGTCGTGAGCTGCGCGTGCTCACCGTTTCGGCTGTTTGCGAGCCGGACCATCCGCTGCGACTCTTCGAGCGGCACGACGTTGTCGTCTTCGCCGTGGAACACCCGCATCGGCATGGCGGAGAGCCGCATCGCATCGAAGTAAACCCCGCCGCCGCAGATCGGGACGAGCGCCGCGTAGCGTTCGGGGTTGCGTGCGCCCAGCGCGAACGTGCCGTACCCGCCCATCGACAGGCCCGTCACATAAATCCGACGGGTATCGACGTTGTAGGTCGCTTCAATATGGTCGAGCAACGCCTCAAGCGTACGCAGGTGGTCGGTCCACCACGTCCCGGCCGGGCACTGGGGCGAGACGACGATCGCGCTGAATTGGTGGCCTTCCTCGATCATGCGCGGTGGGCCCCACGCCTTCACCCGGTTGAGGTCGTCGCCACGCTCGCCCGCGCCGTGCAAAAACAAAATCACCGGCACCGGATCGCCGTCCGCATCATGCGCCTCGGGGATCGACAACAGGTACTCGAGCGTGTGCTCCTCGGTCACCTCGATCCGCTCGGGGGTCTGCGCCGGGGCATCGTCCTGTGCCGCGGCGGGAGTAAGAGAAGCCATAGCCAGTCCGAGCGATAGGAAAAGGGGTTTCAGCATGACGCCATGCTACCGCACAGCCGCCCCTGCACACAACAAGCAACGCCCGGCGCGACACCCAGACCCACGCCGACGCTGAGTCCGCGAAGCGTCGGGTCTAGAGGGCTCGGCCTGCCAGCCCAGCTGCGGCTATCGCCCTACGCCGCATCGCGCATCGAGTCGGGGAAGTGGTTCACGCCATTGAGCAGCGTCTCGCGGTAGTGCGAGCTGCCAAGCCACCACGGCCGACGCAGCAACTGCTGCCAGAGGAAGACGCGGGGCCCAGCGTGATTGAGCTCTTTCGTCTCGGCCTCCGCCAACGCGTAGATTCGCCGACGCTCGTCGCAGTTCTTCCACAGCTTGTATCGCTGCGAAAGTTCGAGATGGTTCGCATAGTCTTCAGCCGCCTGGATGTACTCGCGCCCCTGCGCCAGGGTCGCTGTGACACTGCGCGGCGTACCGGTCTCGCGGACCGCCGCGAAGACCTGCGCGCTCAGCGTCGGGAACACCTCGGCGCAGAGCAGGCGGGCCTGTAGCTCATACGCCCAGGCAAACGAGAGGTCGGTACGGAACCCGCCGTAGTCGGCGAAGAGTTCTTTGCGGAAGAAGCTCGCCGAGAGCGGGAGCAGGCCCGAGTCGTGCATGAGGAACGAGCCGAGTGATTCGGGCGCGGTCGCGGTGAGTTCGCCAAGCGACTGGTGCGAAGCGCCGATGCGATGCGCATGCCCCACGAGCCACGCGGGCTTATCCCCGGTGGTCATGGCCTTGGCCGCGTCGGCGATCGCGTTGGGCAAAAGGATGTCGTCGGCGGCGAGGAAGCAGACGATCTGCCCCGTTGCGCGGGCGAGTGCGCTGTTGAACGCCTCGGCCGGGCCCGAGTCCCACTCGCTCTGCCAGTGCGCAAGCTCATCGTCGTAGCACTGCAGGATATCGACGCTGTCGTCGTCCGACCCGCCATCCATCACGATGATCTCGGTGTTGTTGTAGCCCTGGTCGAGGGCCGAGCAGATCGCCTGTTCGAGGAACTGGCCCTGGTTCATCGACGGGATGATGACCGTTACGCGGGGCTGGACGAGTCCGTCGTGTTCAGTACGCGGGGCGGGTGCAAACTCGGGGGCGGGCATGGCGGCGATCCATTTGGGGTGAGCGTTGGGGGCACGGTCGAGACTTCCCGACGTGCCTGATGCTCCATTCGGCCGAATCACAGGCCGGATTAACCGCGCATATGGATTAATCGGAATCTTTTAACGCCGCCGATGTGCCTTCGAAAATGGGGGAGTGCACGCCCTAGCCCGCGTCGCGCAGCACACCGATAACATCCTCGGCCGAGCAACTGGGGCGCGGGTCATCGGCGCTGTAAAGCGAGTCAAGCCCAAACGCACGAAGCAGCTCGCCCGCACGGCTGCGCTGCTCGGGCGTCACATGCTGCCACCAACTCGAGACCGGGTCCGCCCCCGTAATCACCGCGCTGCCGACGCGATGCGTCGCGGATCGCGTCGTGAGTGCTCGCCGCATCGCGTCGTGCCGATACGGTCGGCCGAGATAGGCAAAGACCCCATCAAGGGTTTCCCAAGGCGTATCGCAAACTGCTTCGTAACTGACGCAATGCGTTTCGCCCGCTTGCAGTGTGCGCATCGGCACCAGCGTTTCGACACACCACATCAGCACATGCCGATCCCACGCCTCCGTCGCGTTCGCGAGCAGCGATCGGAAAGGCGACAAGTGGTCCGCCATCAGCACAGCGTTCTCAAGGAACAGGTCAAGATGCGTGTCCCACCCGAGCTTCAGCTTTGAGTACGCCACCGCACACGGATGCCGCAGCAGCCAGACGATCGGCATGCGCGGGTATCGCTGTGCGATCCAGGGGAGCGCCAGATTCAGGCGGATGTCTTTGACCAGCCGCTGGTTAGCAATCAGTTTCGTGTTGTACGTATCGACCCACCGGTTACGCAGTCGGCCGGCAAACACCCGGTCGAGCGCCGCGCCCCATGCACCGTCCGGCGTATCGCGTTTCAGGTATGGCCGACGCGAGAGGGGCGCGAACGTCGGCACATGGTCGGGTATCACGGGCTCAAACATCAGCCGGTAGTGATGGTCGTGGTTGATCAGTTGCGATAGCCAGGTGGTGCCGCCGCGCCCGGTGCCCGCGAGGAGTACCGACGAGTCGGGCGCGTGCGTGTCGAGGTAGACACGCTTGGCGATCGATCGCTGGAGTGTGGTGAATAGAGACGGCATGTCAGGCGGCCTGGCGTATCGGGGGTGTGCATTTGCGAATGTGATAGCCGAGGATTTCCAGGTAGGCGCGTGCGGTGTCGTGCCAGGTGTTCTGGCTCATGCGTGTCGCGGCGCGGGCGCCCATGTTTCTTGCGTGATCCGGGTTTGCGATCAGGGAGTGCAACGCATGAGCGAGGTCGGCGGGGTCGTGCGGGTCGACGGTGAAGCCGGTCTTGCCTTGCTCGATCAGCTCCTCGCTGGCGGTGTAGATCGGTGCGACTGCGTTCGCGTCGCGTCGCCGTGCGATGGTCGGGACGCCGTGCGACTGCGCTTCGAGGATCACGTTGCCAAAGGTTTCGAATCGCGAAGGCAGCACCATCACATCCATCGCGCGGTAGCCCGGCGCGGGGTCGGCCAGCGCACCGGTCCAGACCGTGCGCGATTCCCATCCCGCTTGCCGCACCCATTGCCGGGCATCGTCGAGCCCATCGCCACCTCCGACGATGAGCAGCCGGGCGTGATCCGGGAAAGTATTCTGCTCGAGTGCCCGCAGCAGGAAGGGCAGGTCTTTGCATGGGTCGCCGGGCCGTCCGACAAAGCCGATGATGAACTCGTCGCCGTTCATCCCGAAGCGTTCGTTTGATGTTGACGATTCGCCCGCAGGTGCGACCCCATTGCGTACGACGTGCAGCCGATCTCGGTCGCCGTAGTGCCGGATGTGTTGGCCGCGCAGGTTGTCCGACTCGTCGATGATATGTGCCGCGTGTCGGTAGGCGTATCGGTCGAGCCAGCGTGCAAGCCGGGACCGCCGAAGCCCCCGCATCTCGGGATAGGTCTGCGAGACGTGGTTTAGCGCGTCGTAACAGAAGACCGGGCGATAGATCAGGTCTTTCGCGCGTCCGGCGCGTATCGCCGCGACGGCCGCGGTGGGTTCATTCGCCCAAAGCCATCCGGTCGACGGCGCGTTACGCAGGGCTTTCATCCACCAGCGCACCTGCACCAACTCACCAACGCGCCACAGCCGGCCGACATCGACAGGCGCGAAGCGTTGGATATGCAGGTCAGGCCGAGCATCCTGCAGATCGGGTGTGCCTTCGGCATGTTCCGCCAACACAGTCAGTTCGGCTCCGCAGTCGACGAACGCGTTACTGAGTTGCCAAAGGACATGCTCCAGCCCGCCAAAACGACGGGGCCAGAACAATCGCGACATGATCGTCAGGGTGGGTTTCACGCCGCGCGTCCAGTCGATGAGCCGGGCTGCGCACGCTTCTTATGTTGCAGCTTGCCCGTCAGTGTTTTTGCCGAACGCAGCAGCGGGAGGCACGCGCGGATGACCGGCTTGTTCTTCAGGTATCGGGTGCGCAGGTTGTTTTCCTGCGCCTGGAACCGGGTGGTACTGAGGAAATAGGACGGCTGGTATCGGCAGGCCTTCGCCGCAAGCATCGCCGCCTGTCTGAATCGGCGGAGGTCCTCTTCGGTGACATGTAGGTTGTCGGGCTGGCGGATCAGGTTGAGCAGCCGCGCTGCCGCATGCGGTTCGATGCCGGGTAGCAGCCGGTCCACGAGCGCGTCACGCATTTTGTAGAACGATTCGCCGTCGTCGCCGCGCTGGGCTGCGCTGACCGCATCCTCATGCACCCGGTATTGGACTAACGCCTCCGGCAGGTTCGCGAACCGGCAGATCAGGCCCATGCGGACCCACAGATCGTAGTCTTGGCCCGGCTGCATATCGCGGTAGTTGCCGACCTCGAGTACCGCCGAGCGGCGGAGCATGACCGTGGGGTGATTCACCGGGTTCTCGAACCGCAGCGCCCACCGGATATCCGCGTCCGCGGTGGGGTGGTGGGTCATGACCTCGCCAGTGCCGAGGTTACGCATTTGTGTGCCAAGCACACCGACCTTGCGGTGCTCAAGCAGGAAGGCGACCTGCCTGCTGATGCGGTCGGGGGCGTTGATGTCGTCGGCGTCGGCGCGTGCGATTAGTTCGCTGGATGCATGACCCACGAGGCGGGCAAGCGCTCGGCCCAGCCCGATGCGCTCTGTACCGATGACCTTGCCGGCAAGGGTTTTGCCGATGTGACGCTTGAGGATCTCGTGCGTACCGTCGGTCGATCCGTCATCCCAGACCAACAGCTCCTGCCGCGCATAGTCCTGCGACGCGATGGATTCGAGCGCGGCGTCTAGCGTGCGTTCGGCGTTTCGGACAGGCATGATCCAGGTGACGGGTGGCGTGGGCATGGTGTCTCTCGCGGTCAGGCGGCAACGCTTTTGCGATGCCGTGTGTTACGTGTCCGAGCGGTCAGTCCGACCCGCGCTAAGATGTCGCGGAAGCGGTGCTGCCAGGTGTGGTGGGCCAGGGTGTGCTCGTAGGCGTCTCGTGCCGTGCGCTCACGCTCGTCGGGGTCGCGAAGCGCGGCGCGGACCTGCTCGATCAACTGTTCGGTATCGTTGAATAGACCGATGTGTCTGTCGGGCGTGTAATACGTTTCGAGTTGCTCAGCCGGCTCGGTCAGGAGATAGCCGCCGCACGCGGGGACTTCGAAGTTCCGCCCCTTGATCTGTCTGGGCATGGCGTCCAACTCGAGCGCGGCGCGGCGTTTGTGCTCCACAACCCGCTGGTGGCACTGGTCCCACACCCGCCATAGGCCGGGCATCGTCTTGGTCGCCTGCACCCATCGCCCACGAAACAAGGCCTCGATACGCGACTGGCTCGGGCTCGACGCCTCACTGAAATTGAGGTTGACCCGGCTCTGATTGAATACGCGGATCATCTCGTCCTGCCCGATCTTCCCGGCCGGCCAGCCCTTACCCCAGGTGTTCACTCGGAGACCTGCGTGCTCCAGGGCTTCAATCATGCTGCGTCGTCGGCCGTAGGGTTGGCCGACAAACGACACGTCGTATTGCTTGGGCAGATCGATCGGGCGGTAGAGGTCGGGGTTGCAGGCCCACTGGCTCTGGATCGCCTGCACGCCGGGCAGGGCGCGGTACTTGGCGAAGGCGCTATGGGAGGTGGTCACGGACCAGTTGAAGCAGGGGGCCCAGCGTCGGGCGTGGGTCTCGAACTGCCAGTGATCGTCGCAGAACCAATTGACGGTCGTTGTGTCCGTGTCGTGTGAGATGCGCCGCATGACGGCGGTGTCGATCAGGTCACGGCGGACGATACCAAAGAGCAGGGCGGGGCGGTCGGCGCGGACGACCTCCCACAGCCGGCGGTTCATCGCGCGGTGGCCGAGTTGCTGGTGCAGGGTGGGGTAGTCGAAGTAGGCGACATCGAGCCCCATCGCGCAGAGCGACTGGTAGAAGTTGTAGTGCTCGAACCCGTGCCCCGCTTCGGGTTGGCCGTAGTCGTATTGTTGTGCGACGTAGAGGACTTGCATGGGCTTATGCGGCTGCTTGTGTTAGCGGAGTGCTGCCCGAGGCCGAGTGCATGGGCTTGCGTGCAACGACCTGGAGGCCGAACGAGAGGTACTCCTGTGAGCCGTGGTCGTGTCGAGCCAGGCGTTCAATGCCGCGCAGTGTGACGGCGGTGGCGACGCGTAGGAGCAGGCCGGGCTTGCGTTTGCAGTAGCGGTCGGCGACCCAGGGGACACGACGCAGCTCCTGCGCGAGCACCGCGAAGAACGAGCCGTTGGCGTCGATGGCTTCGACCGTGAGCCCTAACTCACCCAGGTGTTTTTCGTAGAAATACCGGCTAAAACCGGTGCAAAAGTGGTAGGGTGAGTAGTGCGTGTTGCTGACAAACGGTGCGGTAAGGATCAGTGTCCCGCCGGGCCTGAGCACGCGTGCGAGTTCGCGCAGCGCAGCGATCGGGTCCGGGACGTGCTCGAAGACCTCGGTGCAGAGCACGGCGTCAAACGACGCGTCGGGCTCGGGGATCGCGGTGATATCGCTGACGATGTCGAGGCCTTCGTGCTTCCAGCCAGCGACTTGTCCGCCCTTGCCGTCGCCTTGACCGTCGTACTGCGCGAAGTCCTGGGCGACATAGTCGAGGTGTTGGCAGTCGCCTCGGTAGCGCTGCATGCCCGCGCCGGCGTCAAGTAGCCGGCCGCCCGCGGGCAGCGCGGCGAGGCGGTCGTGGACCCATTGGTGCCGGGCGGATTCGTTGGTGGTGCCGAGGGGTTGGGGCATGGTGTGTTTCAGGCCGCGTGGTGCTTGTGGGTTGTGGCGTGGGTTGTGGCGTGGGTTGTGGTAGGAGTCGTCGCCTGTTGATCCTGGCCGCGCCGGCCGATGACCCGCGCGGGGACGCCGGCGACGACCGCATAAGCCGGGACATCCTTGGTAACGACGCTGTTGGCGCCGACGACCGCGCCGCGGCCGATCGTCACGCCATCGGTGATGGTGCAGTGCGCACCGACCCAGACATCGTGTTCGATGACGATCGGGCCCCGGCTGATGCTCGGCGCGGTACGCATCGGCTGGTCGGTCTGGTGGTGGTCGTGGTTGCCCGCCGCGAGGACACAGTGGGGCGCGATCATGACATCGTCACCGATCGAAACCCCGCTGCCGCCGTAGATCACGGTGTAGGGATTGATCTGCGAGCGTCGGCCGATGCTGACCCGGGCGCGGTGGGCGTGGATGATGACGCCTTGCATCAACTCGCATTGCGGGGCGAGGTCGATCATCCTGCGTTTGCGCAGCACCACCCCGTACGCGACGCGTGGGCGCTGGTCGCTACGTTTGGCGGGCATCAGGTTGAGCAGTGCATGGAGCATGGTGATGGAACGCAACAGATCAGGCCGCGCGCTGGGCGAAGCGACGCAGCCGATTGCGGATCTTGGTGACGACCGTGACGGTTTTAGCCTTGTTTTGAGTTGTTTTCAGCCGGATCGGCCGCTTGTTGAGCTGCGCAAACCAGGTCCGCTCCCCTTGGTCGGATTGCAGGTAACGCACGTCTCGCGGGTCGAGCTGGTCGAAATAGGGGCGCAAGACATCGAGGGCGGCGGCATCGATCGTGCCCGCGCGGTCGTGGCGAACCCAGTACGAGTCGTGGCTGTGGCGGTGGAGGTAGTACGTGCCGGGCAGGACGGTCATCGTCGAACCGGTCGCGGCCTGCCGAAGGCCAAACCCCCACGCGTCCAATGCGCCGGCCTGCTCCGGGTAGCCCCCGGCCCGCTGCCAGCTCTGCCTGGTGAAGAGGTAGTTCCCGCTCGCGCCGGGGACGAGCTTTGTTGCGAGGTAGCGTGAGAAGTCGGTGATGACATCCTCATACACGAGGGTGTGTGTGATGTTGTCGGGGCCGCCTTCGTCGGTGAAGTATCGCAGTTCCTGGAAGCCCACCGCATCGACGCCGGTGCGGAGCAGGTGCCCTCGCAGCGGCGCGACACTGCCCGGCTCGACGAGGTTGTCCGAGTCCAGGCAGAAGCACAACGCATGCTTCGCGGCATCGACGGCGGAGTTGCGTGCGGCGCTGCCCCCGCGGTTCTTGTCGTGGTGGATCGCGCGGACGGCGGGGTGGCTCGCGGCGATTCGCTCGATCATCTCGGGCGTCGCATCACTCGATCCGTCGTTGACAAGGATCAGTTCGTCGCCTTGTTCAAGATTGCCTTTGAGGATGGATGCGACCGACTGCTCAAGCCAGGGCTCGCAGTTGTAGCAGGGGATGAAGTAGCTGATCGGGAGTGCGGTGCGCTGGGCCCACCAGACGCCTTCGCCTTCTTCGTGCACCGTCCACCCGAATCGGCCAACGAACCGGTCGACGGCACGTTGGACGCCGGGGAAGTCGCGGTGGCCGTAGTCGTGGCCGGCGATGATGCCGCCGACGCGCACCTTCGGGGCCCATGCACACAGATCGCGCCAGACGCCTTGCTCGCTGTGGTCGGCGTCGAGGTAGACGAAGCAAAGCTGCTCATCGCCAAATCGCTCGGCGGCCTGTGCGGATTCTTCCCGGACAAGGCTGAAGCGTTGCGCGTAAGGTGTCAACCGGTCAGAGGTACGCTGGTGCAGGGCGTCGAATTGTGGCTGCGGGAGGTTCATCGGGTCGTCGTAGCCGGCACGGTGCTGGTACGAATCGACGCCGACGAGTTCTTGAACCGCGGTCTGCTTGAGGATGGCTTCGCTGTGCCCGCCAAAGGCGACACCGACCTCGACGCCGCGGGTCAGGCCGAGGCGGTTGAGCACCGCGGGGAAGCGGTCGTACCCGCGCTGCCACGCGCCTTCGTGGCGGGCTGCGAGTGCGTTGATGGCCTGCATGTCGTCTTGTGTCGGTAGGGTTTGTTTCATGCGGCTCTGCTTGGTGAGGTGGAGCGTTTCGACTGGGTTTCGCGCGTTCCGTGCCCCGGCACGTTGATAAGGCCGAGGTTGATCGGGTCGTAGTCGGCCGACCACTGCTCGGTCACGGTAAAACGTGCGAGGTCTGAACCCCAGAGATACTCGTTCATGCCGTCGCGGTAGCCGCCGATGGCGATCGTGTAGTTGCCCGGGCGAAGGAGCAGGCGTGGGATCGTGACGCTGCTGCGGAACTCACCGGCGGGCAGGTCTTTGGGCTCGGGCGTGTCGTGCTGGGTCAAGACGCGTACACCGTCTTGATAGATCGAAAACGTCGTGCGGAACGCGGGGATGGGTTCGCTCGCATGCCCGGTGACGCGGAGGGTCAAAGCGTCCTCCGGGCTGATGATCTGCGGCTGGTCCTCGGGGAGGTCGTTGAGCGTCAGTTCAGTGAATGCGAGTGTTGCGGCGAGTGGTCCGTTGAAGACCCCGCCCGGATCGCTACGCCAGTCAGCCGCGAGTTGGAGGTACTGGTGGATCGCGGGGCCGGGCTCGGAGATGGATTGCACCTGCCCCTGGTCCAGGAGCATGACCCGATCGCAGAGCTTGGCGACCGCGCCCATGTCATGGCTAACGAAGAGTACGGTCCTGCCACTGCTCGCGATATCCCCCATTTTCCCCAGGCATTTTCGCTGAAAACCCGCGTCGCCGACGGCTAAGACTTCGTCGATCAGTAGCACTTCGGGCTCAAGATGCGCTGCGACAGCGAACGCGAGACGCACATACATCCCGCTCGAGTATCGCTTGACGGGTGTATCCAGGAAGCGGGCGATCTCCGCGAATTCGACGATCGCGTCAAACTGCTTTTTGATCTCCCGGCGTTTCATGCCGAGGATCGCACCGTTGAGGTAGATGTTTTCGCGGCCGCTGAGCTCGGGGTGGAAGCCCGTCCCGACTTCGAGCAGAGACCCGACTCGGCCGTGAATGGTGGCGCTGCCGGAGGTCGGCTCGGTGATCCGTGCAAGGAGCTTGAGCAGCGTGGACTTACCGGCGCCGTTGCGGCCGATGACGCCGAGCACTTCGCCTTGTCTGACCTCGAAGCTGACGCCGCGCAGGGCATCGAACCACTGTTCGGTCGCCGTGCACTCGCTTCGCCGAATCGCACGCCGGAACCCGTGGCTGATGCGCTCGGCGAGTGTCTGCTCGGCCGAGACGCCGGTGCCCAAGCGGTAGCGCTTGGTCAGTTGGTCGGCCTGTATCGCGGGGTGGGGCATAACGGACAGCAGTGGGGTTTGTTCAGACGATGTCGGCAAAGCGGCGCTGCGCACGTTGGAAGTACACCAGTCCGACGCCGAGACAGATGCACCCGGTCAGGGTCGAGAGTGCCCACGCGGTCGCGTCGATCGGCTGGCCGAGCACGGCCGCGCGGAAGGCGCTGATCGTCCCGCCCACCGGGTTGAGCGCGAGCAGCCAGCGGAAACGCTCGGGCATCACCGCGACGGGGTAGATCACAGGGGTCATGAAGAAAAGCAGGCGTAGCAGAAACGGCACGATATGCCGGAAGTCTCGGTACGCGACGGTCAGCGCGCTGAGCAGGATGCCCACGCCCATCACGGCGATCAGTGTGGACATCACAAGAATCGGCAGCAGGGCGAGCTGCCAGGAGAAGGCGACCCCGAGCAGCAGCATCGCGGCCAAGAGGACCAGCAAGCCCAGTACATAATCGACCAGCGGCGCGCCCGCCGCGGCGAGCGGGATAATGAGCCGTGGGAAGTAGACCTTGCGGACGATGCCCGCGTTCGCGACGACGCTATTGCTCGACGCGGTGACGGCGCTCTCGAAGAGAGTCCAGGGCAGAACACCGGCGAGGACGAAAACCAGGTAGGGCGTCGGCGCGACCTTCTGGTCCATCCCCAGCAAGACCCCGAAGAAGAGCCAGAGGATGCCCGCGAGAGCAACGGGCTGGAGGACCGCCCATGCGACACCGAGCACGGCTTGTTTATATCGGACCTTGATGTCACGCAGCGCGAGCATCAGGAGCAGGTCGCGGTGTGCGAGCAGCGCACCAAGGCCGAGCCGCTCGAGCCCACGGGTCGGCCGAATCACGGTGGTTGCGGTCGTCGCCGGGTTGGGGGTTGCGATGGACAGGGTGCGTTCCACGTGCGTGCGATCGTTCCGCCGGCGCATAGGCGGCCGGTGTATGGGTTATCGACGTGTGCCGGTCGCTGACCGCAGCGTGGATAGAGGGGCAAGGATGTGTGGTGGTTAGCGGACCTTGTGCGGGTAGGCCCGATAATCGACGGTGATTTTAGATCGGACGAGACATGACCGGTGGCGGCGCATCATCCGGGTCGGCTTGGGGGTGGTTCGGATTCGAGTTCGAATCGATCTTCACGGCAGTTTTGGGGGAAGCTTTGCGTTGCTTGGGCTTGTCAAAGGCGTACAGGCCGTGCTTCTCTTCTCTGCGCTGCTGCTTGGCCTCCAGCTTTTGCTGTTTTTTGAGCACCTTTTCATGGTGGATGGCTTCGCGTTCTTCATCGGTCAGGTGCGCGACGGCGGGGGTGCATCGTCCAGCAAAGGCGAGGATCGCCATGGGGGCGAAGAGAGCCATGCGATCGGGCTCGCCCAGGGCTAGGCCCGAGGTGATCAGAATCAGCAGCGGGATCGCGAGCATCGCCGCGGCGGCGTAGCGCCGACGGACGAGTAGCAGGGGGAGCGATATCGCGGCTGCGAAAAGGATGATCGCGTTCAGCGCCACCCACGCATCGCCGACGAGGTCGGCGACGGGGTCACGTACTGCGGGCACGGTCGATCGCCCCTCGGCTAGGCAGGCCAGCACGCCGTTGGGCTCCATCGAGAATCGTAGCTGCTTGCCCAGTTCGTCAAGCGACTGGTCGGCCAGCGCCGCCAGGTGCGGCATACTGTTGACGGACGCGGTCGCGCTCATCTGTTGGGTCAGGCCGGGCCCGAAGAAGGACGCCCACAGCGCGATCGGGCCCACACACATCGCGAGGGCGATCGCTGCACAGAGGATGCGGTTTTTGCGTTCGCCCAAAGCGATGTAGCCACACGCAGCGCCCAGCCCGACCAGCCACGCCGCAGGCGCGGTCAGCGCCGCGACCGCGAGGACGACGCTCCCGGGCCAGGGATTGTTGTCACCGTTTTGTTCTTTCCGCAGCAGCAGATACAGGCCGATCGCGACCAGCGCACAGCCGAGC
Organism: Phycisphaerales bacterium JB063; assembly: GCA_044439905.1. Classification (GTDB taxonomy): domain Bacteria; phylum Planctomycetota; class Phycisphaerae; order Phycisphaerales; family Phycisphaeraceae; genus JAHQVV01. Next base: position 19,870 of record JBITAC010000076.1, read on the forward strand.
CCGCTTGGCGCGGCGGCGGTGGTCCATGCCAGGACACCGGGGTGGATGGCCATGAGCGCGGCGGCACCGAGCCCGGCGAAGTTTCGCCCGGTGAGCTGCCTTGCCACGGCGTACGTCGCGGGGATCGCGAGCACGCCGAGGACGGCCTGGACGATCGGCATCACCCCGAGCGGGATACCGACAGCATTCAGGCCAGCCATGATGAGTGGGTAGACCGGGAGTTGCCCGTCGAGTGCGCGGGGCCCTTGCGCGAGCAGTTCGCCGCCGAGTACCGTCCAGGATGCTGCGGTGTCGCTCTCCAGCCCAAGCCGGCCGAAGTAGAGAAGCAGGCCACGGAGCAAGAGCCCGCTCAGAGTGATCATGAAGAGCCAGGTCTTCGTGCCCAGCTCTTCATCAACCTCGGTGGCGGGCCGGCTGGTGTCCTGCTGGCCGGCGCAATCGGGCCGACGTACCAGGGGCTCGGCACCGGAGGGCGCGGGGGCAGGGTCGTCGGCGATCGGCCGATAGCCGGTGGTGGGCTCCGGGATGTTGTGGATCGATGACATCGGGCCTCGGCGTAGTACCGGAGATAGTGTCATCGGGTCGATCGCGCATTCAAGACAGTGCCGACCCGCTTGGGCTGGTGCGATTGATCTTGCCGGCGGTTTAGGTGGAAGGGTTGTAACGGTTACCCGGCGGCCACCTGCTGAGCGAGTCGGTGGATCGTCTGGCAACTCATGATGTAGCTGAGCACCGATTCTGCGCCCTGATTCAGGTTGACCGCGGTGGGGGTGAGTCCATCCTGACAGCCGCCGGTCTCGGGATGGATGAGCGGGGTCGCGAGGTCGTTTTGGCCCAGGAACCAGGCCATGGCACGGTCGGCGTGGTCGAGCCAGACGCGGTCTTGCGTCGTTTCGTACGCGGCGGCGCACGCATCGATCAGCGCGGCGGCTTCGAGCGGCTGCTGGTCAAAGCGGGCGGGCTTATGGGGTTCGCTCCTGGACGGCCTTGGCAACCAGCCATCATTGCCGATGACCCGGAGGTGTCCCGTGTCGGGGTGGGTCTGGACTTCGATCAGCCACGCCAATGATGCCAGCCCGATGTCCGTGTAGTCATCGCGACGAAGGCGTTGCCCGGCTCGAAGCATCGCGAGCGGGAGCCGGGCATTATCGTACGTCACGATCGGTTCCCACCAGGGCCAGTCCGCGGTGTGGTATGAACGATAGGCACCCGCAAGTTGTTCAGCATGTAGGGATAGTCGGCTTTGCGATGGGTCGTTTTCTCCCGCTGAAGTGTTGGCCCATACATCGAGCGCAAGTATCAAAAACGCCCATGTACGTAGGGAATCCAGCGACTGTGTTGTCGGCAGCGCTTCGCGGAACGCCTTGGCTGCCAGTTCCCGCTGATGCTCGAGCGTGGCTTCGTGCGCCGCGACCGCGAGGGCCCAGAGCGCTCGGCCCTGCGCATCATGACTCCCCACGGGCTCGAGCCATTGCCTGCTGTAGCTCATGAAGTTGCGGATGCAGTGTGTCTGCGGGTCGATCGCATAAGTCACAAAGGTGAGGTAGCGGTTGACGAGCCCCTCGATACCCGCCTGGCCTTGGGGGTGGTCTGTCGGCTTGAGTCGGACAGCGGCGATGAGTGCTCGGGCGTTGTCGTCGACGCAGTAGCCGTGGTTGGGATCGGGCAAGGCAAGCCGTGCGTGTTGGAAGAGGCCGGTGTCGTCGGTGAGTGTGAGGAGTTGTCGGATATCGACCTTGGGCCGTGTCTGCGGGGGGGGAGAGCCGAGGGGTTCTGATTTTGGATCACCTATCATTTTTCACCATGGAAGTGTGGTGCCGAGGGCATGCAAAAAAATGAACGGGTGGGACACCTTTGTTACGTCATAATCGTACTTGCCCCATGAAACCTGTGTCATTCATAGGTATAGGACTTGAGTTGAGACCTCATTTTTTCGATCAGGTGTTTACCGGGGGGGCACATCACTAGCTGTGTCTGACTCGTCTGTCTTGGAACATTTCGTGGCGTGTGCCGCAGGAGTCTGTGATGTCGATAACCTCGTTGGGTGGGGACCTAAAAGGGAACGTTGGGAGTTTGACGCAAGGTCGGGTGCTTCGCTGTGAATCGCTGCCGACACTACCGGCTGTGGCGATGGAACTGCTTGAGAAGACGAGCAATCCGGATGTCAAGATTAACGAGATCGCGGAGCTGATTCAGAGCGACCCCGGACTCGCGGGGAAAGTGCTCAAGACGGTGAACTCGAGCTTTTATGGATTGCCCAAGCCATGCCCATCGATTGATCGGGCGATCGGGATGCTCGGGCTGCGGGCGGTCAAGTCGCTCGTACTCGGATTCAGCATGGTCAATCTGACGCAGGGCGTTTGCGACGGGTTTGATATGGAGATGTTCTGGCGCCGCACGATCGTCGCGGCGGCGAGCGCGAGACAGGTAGCGACCAGTACACAGTCTTGCGAACCCGACGAGGCTTTCGCTGCGGGGCTGTTCCAGGATATGGGGATGCTGGCGATCTATGTCGCCTGGCCTCAGGGCTACGGCAAGATGGTGCGCGAGGCTGGCATCTTCCACAACGATCTCTATCTCGCGGAGCAGAAGCAGCTGGGTTTTGATCATACGACCATTGGGGCCGAGCTCGCAACGCAGTGGCACATGCCATCGCAGATTATCGAAGCTATCTCGTTCCACCACGCACCCGAGGAATCGACCGAGCACACTGAGATTGTGCAGGCGGTCGCGCTGGGTACACTTGCCGCACGCAGTGTCGTGGAGGATGGCGAGGGAACGGCCTTTGCGGAGTTGGTCGATAAAGCCAACGCGTGGTACGGCTGGCGGCAGGATCAGCTAACCGTGCTGCTCGAAAAAATCACGACCGCAAGCCAGGAAGTCGCTCAACTCTTAGGCCAGAGGATCGGTCAGTTGCCCGAGCCCCAGCAACTACTCGCGACCGCGAACCAGCGGTTGGTCGAGCAGCAGATCATGGTCCAACGCGAGTCCGAGGGTTTCCAGAAGCAGGCGAAGGCCTACGAGCAGGCTGCGACTACCGACGGACTCACCGGCATCGCCAACCGTAAGCGTTTCGACACGCTCGCGGAGCAGGCCATGGCCGACGCGGTCAAGGCCGGTAAGCCCGTCGCGGTGCTCTTCAGCGATGCCGACAAGTTCAAGCTGGTCAACGATACCTACGGCCATCATGCGGGCGATCTTGTCCTGATCGAAATCGCTAATCGACTGGTCGACGCCGTCGGCAACCGGGGTACGGTCTGTCGCTACGGCGGGGAAGAATTCGCGATCATCCTGCCCGGCGCGACCCTGGGGGCCGCGACGAACATCGGCGAAGCCATGCGTCGCGCGATCGAAGATACCGTGTTTGACCTGTCTGAAGTCCCGAATTGCCCCGACTCGCTACCAAGGACCGTAAGCGTTGGCGTCGCGGCATGGAACAAAGGGGAGCCGCAGGTGTCGGCCCAGGAGCTGGTGCAGCGTGCAGACAAGGCGGTGTACCTGGCCAAGGAGAGCGGCCGAAACAATGTGAAGCGCTGGGGCGTCGATCTGGGCGATGGCATCCCGGAGCGGACGCAGCAGAGCCAGGCCGCAGCGCAGGGGGGCGGGGCCGCGGCGGGTTGGGCTGCTCAAGCAACCGAAGCGCCCCTTCGTCACGTGTTGCTGGTTGAAGACGATGCAATGGCCGCGCGGTTGATGACCGTGTTTTTCGAGAAGATCGAGCAGGTGAAAGTGATCATGGCCAGCGATGGCCGGCAGGCGGTTCAGATGCTTCGGGACATGCAGCGGCCCGGTCGGGCGCTGCCGGATTTAATTGTCTGCGATGTGAACTTGCCTGGCTTTACGGGTTTGCAGATCCTCAAGGCCCTGAAGGCGAATTCGGTCTTCAGCCAAATCCCGATCGCGATGGTGACTTCGACGGATGATGGCGAGGTCGGGGACGCATGCCGGGATGCTGGGGCGCTGGGGGTGTTCTGCAAGGCCACAATCTCGACGCAAATGGAGTCATGGTGCCAGGGCATGATTGGCACGCTAAATCCGGTGATCTAAGACGACGATGTAAGTCAATATGTCACGACGTACGGTAGTGATTTCCGATACGCATCTCGCCGGAGACGGGCGGGGCGCACGCAGCTCTGAGGCGCTACGCCCCTTGTGGCAGGGTGCGGACGAGCTCATCATCAACGGCGACTTCGCGGAGCTGTCGGACGCGCGGTGGCGCGGCTCCGCCGCGCGGCAGATCCTCAAGATCGGCGATCTCTGCGAGCAGGACGGCGTCCGCCTGACCTTCCTGTCTGGCAACCACGACCCCCTCATCACCGACCGGCGATACCTCCGCCTGCACGGCGGGGAGATCTTCCTGACGCATGGCGACATGCTGCACCCGTCGATCTCCCCGTGGGTACGTGACGCCAGCAAGCTGCGTGCGCTGCATAATGATGCGCTATCGAGTCTGGACCCGCAGCAGCGTGGCGCACTCGACGAGCAGGCCAGCGTCGTCCAGCACGTGTCAGGCCAGAAGTGGGACTACCTCGCACAGCACCACGGGCCGCCGACCGGCAAAATCAAACGCATGTGTCAGTATGCCGGCACGTGCGCCCGCGTCTTGTGGTTCTGGCACCGCCTGCCGCGGCTGGCCGCCGACTTCGCGGACCGCTACGCCCCCGAGGCGCGCTACTTCGTCTTTGGACATTTCCATCGCGCCGGCGTCTGGCACATCGGCGGCCGGACGATCATCAATACCGGGTCCTTCCACGCGCCGCGTCGGCCTCACGCCGTGGTCATCGAGGACGGGCAGATGGCGTTGCACCGCGTCATGTTCAGCGAGGAAGGCCATACCCTGGTCGCCAAGCCCCGAGCCGTCTTCCCGCTCAGCAGGCCCGCCGCCGACTCGCTGCCCGCACCGCTGGCACGGCCAGACCGCCAGCGCAGCCGAAAAGGGTCCGCGGCTTAGGCCGACGATCAGTCAGCACCCCGACGCAGCTTCAGCACCCGTTGGCCTACCCACAACTCAGTGTGTCGTGGGTTGGGCATCAACGTGCGCGATACGAAAACCACCCCTCGATTGAGGGGTGGTTGTATGTTCATCATGGTCACTTGGCTTAGGCGGCCTTGTTGGCGAGGCCCTCGTGATACTGGACCAGCTCGTCGAACCGGGTGAAGTCCAGCTTGACGAAAGGCCCGGTCAAACTGGGGTCAAACTGCGAGCCCGAACACCGCAGGATCTCCGCCAGGACCTTCTCACGCGGCATCGCATGCCGGTAAGAGCGTGTCGAGCTCATCGCGTCAAAGGTGTCCGCCACGGCGAGGATGCGACCGTACAGCGGGATGTCTTCGCCGGCTTTCCGTTCGGGGTAGCCCCGGCCGTCCCAGCGTTCGTGGTGGTACAGCACACCGTCCAGGACATCTTCCATCTTGGGGATGCCTTTGAGGATGTTGTAGCCGATGCGCGGGTGCAGCTTGATCTGTTCGTACTCTTCGTCGGTGAGTCGGCCGGTCTTGCACAAGACCGCCTCCGGGACGCCGATCTTGCCCACGTCATGCACGAGCCCGGCGATGCGGATCCGCTCGACCTCGGGCTCCTTGAGCCCGATCGCGCGCGCGAGCTCCATCCCGAGGTGTGCGACGCGGTCGGAGTGGCCGTAGGTGTACGGGTCTTTCGCGTCCAGTGCCGTGGAGACCGCTTCGAGCGTGCCGATAAACATCATTTGTTGCTCGTTAAATCGTGCTGCGTTTTCGTGGAAAGTCCCCAGGTACGAGGCGATGGCGTCGACCAGTTGTGTGTCGCTGCTGGTCGCTTCGGGATCGACACCGGTCTTGCCCCCCGCGAGTACGGCACCGATGACACGGCCGTCGTGCTGGATCGGATCGATCACGATCTCACTCTGCGCATGATCCGCCAGCGGGTGCTCGCCGACCTGCAGCAGCTTGCTCCACTGGTCTTCGTACCAGTCCTTGGTGAGCTGCTCGAGCAGCGTCTCAAACGTCGCGCGGTCGCCTGGCAGGTCGCCCGCGACCAAGCATTTCCCGGACAGTTCGGGCACGCCCGTGTTCCCGCTCCGGAAAAACGCAGAAACCCAGCCGAATTCCTGTGTTTCGAGCAGCTGGGTACAGACCGACTGCGCCACCTGCTGGGGGGACTCCAGTGTGCTGAGCGATCGGCCAAGCCGGTACAGCAGCGTGATGTTTTCGTAGTTCTGACCGAGTTGTTCGGTCAGGTCCTCGGCCGCAAAGTTACTCTGGTCGACGCGCCTCAGGTCCGCGAGGTTCCATGTCAATGTTTTGGTCAGGGTGTCGTGCTGGTCTGCCGGGTGACGCGGGGTGGCCTCGAAGGCCTCACACAGCACGTCTGAATCCAGCCCCGCCGCCTTGCATCGCGTCGCGAAGCCCGGGTCGGTACAGGCCTCTTCGCTCAGCGTCAGCACGCCCAGCCGGTCGCCTGTCCCCATCGTGTCGTCGATGTTCAGTAGAAACACGCCGGGCTCGATCGCTACGCTCGGCGTCGGCGGGTCCAGGAGGCACTGCGCGATCGCCTCTTTCAGGCTCGCCCGCCCAAGCCACAACGCGATCGGCGTCTCTCCCGAGATCGAGCAAAGGAGGTCATGCTCGCCCGATCGCCGATACACCGCCAGGCCAAGCTCATGACAACGCTGCTCAAATTGCTGAGTGGCGCTGTCGGTATAGGTTCTTAGAAGACTGCCTTGCATCATGACGCTTAGGTCCGCAGGATCACTGCAAATGCTCTTGAACATTTTCGAGAAGCTGTCGTGGGCTGAAAGGTTTATCCATCACCAGGCGAATGCCGGTTTTTGCAAGCTCGGTCAGCGCGATTTTGTGGCCACGAGCGGTGAGAAGGATGATCGGGATTCTGAGTGTCTTATCGTCCTCGCTGAGGATCTGGCTCATTTGAAACCCAGACATCACGGGCATCTGGAAGTCCGTGACGATGAGCGAGGGGTGATGTTCCCTGGCCAATGCCAGCGCGTCTTGACCGTTCGCGGCCTCAATCACGTGATAACCCGCTTTGCGAAGTTTGCTGCCGACCAGGTGGCGGATGTGGGGCTCGTCGTCGGCGATCAGGATAGTCTGACCCGCCGAGTGGCTCACGTTGGGTTCGGTGGAAGGTTGAGTCTGCATGGGTCGTCCTTATCTTTCCCCCACGGTCTATCGGCCATCAGATGAGGCAGGTTTATCTGGCTTGACACTAGGGGCTTAGGTATAGACGCGGTAGGGGATCACCGATAGAACCTCTGGCCCTCTCTTTAGATGCAGGCCGGAGGTAGCAATGAAGACGCAGCAACGGACAGAAAACGCGCAGGATGAGCCCGTGGATGTCGTTACGCGCAGCGGTCGTGCCGAGGCGTTGACCTGGCCGATCGGCGCGGCGTTCCTGGGGTTGTTGGTGGTTACCTTCGCGGTAGGGGTGTGGTGGATGTCGCGCTGTGCGGCAGAACAGGCACGCCTGGACGCGGTCACCCGTGCAGACGCATTGGCCAACAACCTCTCTGCGACCGTTGAGCCATTGCTCGCTGCGGGCGAGCTTTCTGCGGTCCGCCGACTGCTGAGCGAGTCTGCACTCCACAACACGTTTGATGTCTGCCAACTCACGCTGAGCGACGGCGCGACGCTGGCAGACGCCGATCTGACTCGGCCGCAGATGACGGTTATGCCGGCGTCTTGGCCCGAAGTCGAGGAACCCGAGCCCGACACACGCGTCGTTGCCAACCGCGTCCACCTGTCGCGGCCGGTCCCTATCCCCGGCCAGGGCGGGGCGACGCTGATGATCGAGATGCCACTGCCCAACGCCAACGCGGCGCTGGGCCCGGCCCTCCCCGGCGTCGGCGCAATCGGGGCGACCGGATTGATCGGCATGCTCCTGCTGTACCGCAAGCTGCGCTGTCGGCTTGGAGTACTCACGATGATCCGCGGGGCGTTATGCGACGCCGAGCAGGGCGTTGAACTTGATGCGCTTCGGCTGGACCCCCGTTGGTCGCACGAGGCCGAGGGGTGGAACCGGATCCTGGAACAACGGATCGCTGAAGAAGAGTCATTGCTGGACCAACAACTTGAGCGGCTTGGCCAACGCACCGGATCGGGCGGCGCGCTCGAGGCGGGTTGCGACGGGCTATGGCAAGGGATTGCGGTCTTCGACGCGCTGGGCAAACTCGCCTACGCCAACGGGGCCGGCTGCGCCGCGATGGGCTGGGACCGCGAAGCCTGTGCCGGGCAATCCTTGGAAACGTTGGGGCTAGCCCCTGAAGTCTGCGAAGCCGTAGAAAACGCGTACTCCGGGACAGGCCCTGCCCGCGTCGCGATCGAGCAAGACCAAGGCGAGGGCTCGGACAATGTCTTGCGTTACAACATTCGGCCGGTCGGCAGCGGGGAAACCGCGGGCGCACTGATGGTGATCGAAGACATCACGCAGCAGAAGGTCGCCGAGGGGGCACGCCATGACTTTGTCGCACAGGCGACCCACGAACTACGCACCCCGCTGACAAACATCCGCATGTACCTGGAGCAGGCACAGGAAGATGGAGCGGACGACCCGGTCCTGATGGGCGAGTGCCTCAACGTGATCGGGCGGGAGTCGCAACGCCTCGAACGCCTGGTCAGTGAGATGCTCTCCGTGTCCGAGATTGAGGCCGGCGCAATCGAATTGAAACGCGACGACATCCGGCTGGATGCACTGTTCCAGCAGATCGAGTCGGACTACTCCGCCAACGCGAAAGAGAAACAGATCGAGCTCGCGTTTGACCTGCCGCCCAAGTTGCCCGTGGTTCGGGGCGACCGCGACAAGCTCGCGGTGGTGCTCCAGAACCTGCTGGGCAATGCGATCAAGTACACCCCCGAAGGCGGTGAGGTGCGCGTGCATGTCGAAGTGACGGGGACGCAGCTGACTGTCGACGTCACCGACACCGGCATCGGTATCAGCGAAGAAGACCAGGCCCGTGTGTTCGAGAAGTTTACGCGCGCCAACGACCCGCGCATCGGTGACATCACGGGATCCGGGCTTGGCCTGGCGCTGGCGCGTGAGATTACACGGCTGCACGGCGGGGAGCTGAGTGTCGAGTCGGTCCTCAACGAGGGCAGCACGTTCAAGGCCGTGCTCCCGATCAAGGTGGATGGAGTCTGACCGATGGCAGCGTTGACCGAAATCAAGCACGGCGCGGTACAGGTGCTGCGCCCCGAAGGGCCTTTAGTCCTCGAGGACGCTGAGATCCTTCGTGCCCGTGCGATCGCGGCGGCCGGCCCTGCGCTTGGCCGCGTTGTGCTCGACATGGTGGAAGCGAAATACGTGGACAGCGAGGGGCTCGAAGCCCTGCTCGATATCTCGGACCGGCTCGCCTCGTGCGGGCAGACGCTACGGCTGGTGAACGTCACCGCAACGGTCCGCGAGGTCTTGCAGATCACCGGGCTTTCGCAGAAGTTTGAGTACCACGACGATGCAAACAGTGCCGTGAGGAGTTTCCTTTGAAGCTGCGTGCCCCGCAAAAACGGCTGGGTGAACTCTTGATCGATGCCGGACTGCTCACCGATGAGCAGCTCGCCGAGGCGCTGAAGATTCAGAAACGGGCGGGCGCGATGCTCGGCTCGGTCCTGATCGAAGAAGGTATGGTCACGGGTGCCGCGCTGGTCAACGTGCTTGCCGAGCAGCTCGGCATCCGCGGTGTCACACTGCGCCCGGGCCTGATCGATACGACGCTGCTCAAAGAGATCGGCCAGGAAGAGGCGATGCGGCTCAAGGCCGTGCCGATGTTCCGTGTGCGCGAGACGATGACGGTCGCGATGGCGCAGCCGCAGTCGTTGCCGACGATCGACCGCCTGCGCAGTCTGACCGGGTGCAAGATCCGCCCAGTCCTCGCGCTGCCTCAGAATATCGAAAACTTCATCGAGCGCAATGCCGGCGAAAACCTGGATGTCGATGACTTCCTCGCGAAGCTGAACCAGTCCAACGAAATCGAAGTCATCGAGCGGGAAGACACCAACGACGACGCGGCCGCGAACCTCGACCGCCTGATCGAAGGCAGCCCGATCGTCAACCTCGTCAACATCGCGCTCTTGCAGGCGGTGAAAGACGGGGCCAGCGACATCCACATCGAGCCCGAACGCAAGGGCACGCGTATACGCTACCGGATCGATGGTTCAATGCGCGAGCTGATGAAACCGCCGTCGGGCATGCACGCGGCGATCGTGTCGCGCGTCAAGGTGGTCGGGAAGATGGATATCTCCGAGAAACGACTGCCCCAGGAAGGCCGGGTACGCATCGTCGCGGAAGGGCGAGATGTTGACCTCCGTGTCTCGTCGATCCCGACGCTGCTGGGTGAGAAGCTCGTGATCCGCCTGCTGGACAAGTCCAACCTCAATGTCCGCATGGAGCAGCTCGGCTTCCGCGCCGAGGCGCTGGGGACGTTCAAGCACATGCTGGCGCAGCCCAACGGGTTGGTCCTCGTCACAGGGCCGACCGGTAGCGGCAAGACGACGACACTGTACTCCGCGCTCGACCTGCTGCGCAGCCCTGAAGTTAACCTGGTGACAGTCGAAGACCCGGTCGAGTATCAGATGGACCTGATCAATCAGATCCATGTCAACGATGCGGTGGGGATGACGTTTGCGCGGGCGCTTCGCTCAATCCTCCGGCAGGACCCCGACATCATTATGGTCGGCGAGATCCGTGACGAAGAGACGGCCCGCGTCGCGGTCCAGGCCGCGCTGACCGGCCACCTCGTACTCGCAACGCTGCATACCAACGATGCGCCGGGTGCGGTGTCCCGCCTGTTGGATATGGGGATCGAGCCCTACCTGCTGTCGGGGGCGCTGGTCGGCGTGGTGGCCCAGCGACTCGCGCGGAAGGTGTGCACCGATTGCCAGACGAAGTACTACCCCGACCCTGAGATTCTGGAAGAGGCGGGATTGCTGGATAAGACCGGCCGAGCTTTCCGTAAGGGAGCGGGTTGTCGGGCATGCCACGATACAGGGTTTCGTGGGCGTGTGGGGGTGTATGAAGTGATGGAAGTGACCTCGCCGATTCGTCGGCTGATCCACCGCGCGGCGGCATCACACGAGCTGCGTGATACCGCACGCGCTGGCGGGGCGACGACGCTGCATGAGGAAGGGATTGCGCTGGCGCTGGCCGGCGCGACGTCGCTTGAAGAGATTATCCGTGTGACACGCTCCGAGGATGTGGGTGAGCCCTTGCCCCCTCAGCCCGCGGACACGGCTGCTGAATCCCCACGTGCGAAGACCAAACGGCGGAGGGATGCGGCATGAAGCTTGCATACCAAGCGGTCAATCAGTCAGGTGCCGCGGTCCGCGATGTGCTCGAAGCGGGAAGCATCGAAGAGGCCTCGGAGTCGCTGCGCGCGAAGGGCTTGTTCGTGACGGAGATCCTGCCCGAAAGCGAGGCGGGGTCGGCGATCAAAGCCGAGCGATCCAAGGACGGATGGTCGGGCACGAAGACTAAGAAGCTGCGCCACGTCGCGATGTTCTCACGACAGCTCCAGGTACTCGTGGCGACAGGCACACCGCTGGCCGACGCGATGGCTGCGTTGCAGCGGCAGACGCGCGATGTTGTGTTTTCGCGTGTGATCGCCGACATTCAGCTTCGTGTGGAGGAGGGGGCGCCGCTAAGCGAGGCCCTGACCCAGCACCCGGCGTATTTTGATCAGGTCTACCGAAACGTGGTACTCGCGGGCGAGTCCTCGGGCTCGCTGGATACGATGCTGGACCGCCTGGCGTCGCTGAGCCGCAAGCAGGCGCAGCTTCGGACGCAGTTGCTCGGGGCGATGGTGTACCCCGCCGTACTGATCCTGATCTCGATCGCGGTGACGGTCGTCATGCTGACGCTGGTGATGCCGAGATTTACCGGGCTGTTTGAGACGCTGGATACGCCGCTGCCTGGCACGACGGTTGCTCTCATGTGGCTTTCGGGCCTGATCCGGACGTACTGGTGGGCGGCCCTGATCCTCCTCGCGGGCGCGGCATTCGGTGGCGTGGTCTGGTCAAAAACACCCGCAGGCAAAGAAAAAATCGACCAGGCGATGGTTCGGACGCCCAAGCTGTCAGAGCTCACCCGGTCGTTCGCGACCGCGAAGATCGCTCGGCTTATGGGTGTTCTGGTCGAGTGCAACATCTCGCTGCTTGAAGCGATCGAGCTGTCCCGCTACGCGACAGGCAACACCGTGTACACGAAGCTGATGGAGCAAGCGCAGGAGACCGTCGTCCGCGGCGAGCTCGCGAGTTCCGCGTTTAGTGACGACACCCTCATCGACCCGGCGTTCTACGAAGCGGTACGCAACGGCGAGCAGAGTGGTCGGCTTGGCCCACTGCTTCTGACGATCGCCGACTTCCTGGACGAAGACAACGAGGTTCGGCTGCGTTCGGTGACCGGCCTGATCGAGCCGTTGATCCTCGTCGTGCTCGGCATCGTCGTGGGCGGGATCGCGATCAGTATGTTCCTGCCGCTCTTCGACCTGACCGCTAGTGCAGGGGGTGGATAATGGGCCTCTTCAAAGCAAAACCCGGAGTCATCGGCCTCGACATCGGCAACCGCAACATCAAGGCAGCGCAGCTCATCCGGCACGGCGGCGGCTGGTCTGCCCACGCACTGGCGACGTTTCGCCGGCGAGAGCCCGGGCAGCCGATCTCGTCGGCCGAGGCCTACGGGATTGCGGATGTGCTGCGCCGGCGTGGCTTTCAGGGCAATCGGGTCGCGTTGAGTGCTCCCGAGGATGCGGTGCTGAGCTCGGTCATCGACCTGCCGCCCGACAATGCGCAGGTGTCGCGTGATCGTGTGGTAGAGCTCGAGGTCGCAAGGGTACACCGTCTAAAGCCCGACACGTTTTCGTACTGCTGGTCGCCGTTGCCCAAGTCGGCGAATCAGGCGGCGTTGGGTCAGGCCTTGTGCTGGGTGCTGCCATACGAGCGGATCTCGGACGGCTTGTCGGCCCTCGAACAAGCGGGGCTTCGGCCGACCGGTGTCGAGCCCAAGTCGGCGGCGGTCTATCGTGGGTGCGAGGCGATCCTGTCTGACCCGTCGCGCATCTCTGCGGTGGGGGACTTTGGCTCCGGCGCGGCACGGCTGGTACTTGTGCATCAGGGCCGTATCGTCCACGAGCGTGCGCTCGCGGATTGGAGCGGCGACGCGATCTCGTCAGCGCTCGCGGAGAAATGGTCCGCCCCGGTCCCCCTGGCCCAGCGGGCGATGGAGCGCTACGGCGTGGACCACGGCGGCGCGACCGGCCTTTTGCCCAGCGAAACCAGCGGGACCATTTCGGGCATGCTCGAAGAAATGATTGAACAGGTCACTCTGTCGTTCTCGTTTGTGAGTCATCAGTACCCCGAGGCCGAGTTGGGGCCGCTGCTGCTGACCGGCGGGCTTGGGGGGATGCCGGGCCTCGCGGGCGAGCTTGCGGGGGGGCTTGAGCTGCAGGTTGTGCCGATCACGCCTGCGGTCTTGCTGTCGCACTGCGGGGAGGGGCGTGCCGCGGCATCGACATCGCTCGTGTCCGCGATCGGTCTTGCGATGCAGGAGGGTGGGCGCCATGGATAAGATGAGTTTACTGCCCAAGTCTTATGCCGCTCACGCCGCGACGCGTCGCGCGAAACGCGTTTGGGTTGTGGCCTCGGCCGCTTCGCTGAGCGTCTCGGCCTGTGCGATCGGCTGGTCCGCGATGCGTTCGGGGCCCTCGAATCATGGCCGGTATGCTGAGCAGGTCGCGCTGGCAGAGCGTCGCGCCGATGAATCAAAACAGGAGGCGCTCGTTCTGGGGACACGCCTGGGGCAGAATCGGCACGCGCTGTCGGCGATCGATGCGGTCGCGGGGCAGCCGGACTGGAAGACGTTTCTAGAACGCATCAGTCTCGAGCTCGGCGATCAGGTACTGCTAACTTCCTGCCGATTCGGCCCGCTTGTTGAGCCCTCGGCGCAGCAGGCCGCGGGGCTGAAAGGCGACGCTCTAAACTCGAGCTGGCTTCTGCTCGGCGGGTATGTGGATACATACCCCGAGGTGCCGTCGTTACTGCTTCGTCTTGAGGGGATCGGTTTGTTCCAGAAGGTGGTGTTGATCGAGACACGGTCCGAGTCGTTTGGAGGTAAGCCGAGGATCGGGTTTCGGATCGCGTGCCGGGCGCAGTAGGAGTAATCGATGGATCAGCAGCTTGGAACATCGCGGCCGACTTGGATCGTCCATTCGATCGGGGGGTCGGTCTGCGCCGTTTTTCTGGGGATCGGCTACCTGTTTGGGGCCATGCCATTGATGTCTGATGGAGATACGCCAACGGACATGTCGGCGGTGGTCCGGGATGCGGAGCAGCAGGCGGCGCTACAGGACGCCGTCACGCAGCGGCTATCACAGGAGTTAGCGCATTCGGAGCAGGAGTTGGAGTCGCGCCCGATGCAGCTTGTGCAGTCGTCTTATGCCAATCGCCGGGTCGCTGCGCTTTCAGCATTGGCGTATGACTTTGGCCTGACGCTCGCGTCCACTCAGCCCGGCGGCGAGACGATGATGACGTACTACGCGTATGTGCCGGTGACGATCGGTGGGGAAGGCAGTTTGGCAGACTTTGTCCGTTTCCTGGGCGCGCTGCACACGCGTTTCCCGGATATGGGCGTGCAGGGCTTTGAGATCGTGCGCGACTCCAAAGGCGGCGGGCGTTTTGCGCTGTCGCTGAATTGGTTTGTCGAGCCGACACAGACGGCTGAGGCGTCTTGATGTAACAGGATAGCACCATGAGCAAGATGACAAGACAGCGTAAATGGTTGGTCGGCGTCCTGGTCTTAGGCGTCGGTGCGGTGGTGGTCGACCGCGCGATGCTGGGCGGCCCCGAGTCGGCCAATGCGTCTGATGGAGCCGCGCCGCAAGACGGTGAAGCCGCGGCGACGGGTTCCGAAGCGGTGGCCGATTCCTCCACGCCGGGCGACGTCGTGTCCGCCGACGGCCCGGTCGATCTGAGTGAGTTTGCGCGTCGCCTGGAGGAGCTGCCCGATGTCAGAGACGGCACGATCGGCAGGCGCGATGTTTTTGAGTTGCCCGCCCACTGGGAGCCGCAACTGCTGGAGGAAGCGGTCCAGCCCGATTCCGAGCCCGAGCCGGTGGTGGCGGATGGCCGACTGGGCCGGGCGTTCCAAGCCAAGCACACCCACGATGGGGCGATGCAGGTGGGGGGGGTGGACTATGCGATCATCGATGGCAAGAAAATCTGTGAGAACCAGATTTTGGACCAATTCATTCTACGGCGTTTTACGAATCGGCAGTCGCTGTGGGAATCGGAATTGACGGGCGAACTGGTATTGCTTCCCGAGATTCCCACGCCATAACGCGAAAAATGTGCCAATGCGATTAAGCCGGTCAGTTTCGGCACCGATATCGAGAGTGAGGCCGGACATGTGAGTTCCGGTTGGAGATAGCAATATTTTACTCGGAGGTCCTCTCATGCACGCCTTGTCCCCTCGCCGGAGCGCCGGCTTCAGTTTGATTGAACTCGTGATCGTTGTTGTGATCATCGGCATCATCGGTGCGATCGCGATCCCTCGTCTGAGCCGTGGTGCCGCCGGTGCGAACGACTCGGCTCTGGTCGGCGACCTCGCCGTCCTCCGCAACGCGATCGACCTCTACGCGACCGAGCACGGCGGGACCTACCCGACCGTCGCCGACATCGCCGACCAGCTGACCCAGTACACCGACGCGGCCGGCGCGACTTCCGCGACCAAGACCACGACGCACATCTACGGCCCCTACATCCGTAAGATCCCCGCGGCGACCGTCGGGACCCGTCCCGGCGCGACCGGCTTCGCCGCCGCAGACGCCGTCGGCATCGGCTGGCTCTACAACGCCACGACCGGCGAGATCACGGTGAACGCGACGACCGAAACCGACTCCGCCGGTAAGACCTACGTCACCTACTAAGCACAACGCCCCGTGCGGCTTTCCGCAAACACGACCCAGGCCGCCGTAAGTTCTCCGAGCTGCGGCGGCCTTTCCTTTGACACACGATGCAGACACGCCGAGCCACATCCCGACGCCGGACAGCGGGCTTCAGCTTGATCGAGCTGGTGATCGTTGTCACCTTGATCGGGATTCTCGGTGTGATCGCTGCGCCGCGCTTCGCCAATGCCTCAGCCAGGCAGCGCGTCATCGCCGCTGCGAACCGCATCGAGGCCGACATCAAGCTCGCACAGCAGTACGCACGCGCCAGTAGTGACGAGTACACCCTGAGTTTTTCTGATCCCCGCTTTTACCAGTGCACTTCCGCCGACGGCTTGCGCGAGCAGACGGTCAATATCAATGAGGAGCCCTACGGCGCAAAGGTCAAGGCGATGATCGAGGGCGGGGGCACCGATCTGGTTTTTAATGGCTACGGCCTCCCTAGAAACGGGGCGATCTTCGAGGTTGTTAACGATGCCCATCGAATCACCCTCAAGATTGATCCCATCACCGGTGAGGTCACACAGCAATGAGACTTTGCCGATTCAGTCCGAGCGCAAGGCGACCTGCCGCCTTCTCGCTGCTTGAGATGGTGCTCAGCTTGAGCATCCTGGGCATCGTGTTTACGGCTGTCGGTTCTGTGATGGTCCTGGCAAACAAAGTCATCCCCGCGGCGGACTCGGTCCACGCTGCGGGGATTGAACAGTCTCGGGCATTGACCCGCGTGATCGAAGACATTCAGGTCGCGCGCTACATCATCGAGTCATCCGCGCATTCCGTCACGGTCGTAGTCGACGATCGCACGGGGGACGGCCTACCCGATCGGCTGAGCTACGCCTGGTCGGGCACGCCGGGTGACCCGCTGACCCACAGTATCAATGGGTCCGAGCCTATGGCTATCGCTCGGGGTGTCCAAGATTTTACGCTCAGGTATGCGACCGACACACGCATCGATTCCGTGCATGGTGGGCAGGCCAGGATGGGGGAAGAGGTCCTGCTCTATAGCTATGACTCGCCGGTGTACTGGGGGGTGCGTGAGCTATCGAGTAACACGAGCGGTATTGGGCAGTATGTTGTACCCAGCCTGCCGGAAGAGGCGTCAAGCTACTCGGTTTCCCGGGTTCGGTTCAGTGCGAAGAAGGTTGGCCAAGCCAATGGCGAGACCTACGTCCGGCTCTACGATACGAGTGGCTCGGCCCCAGCGGGGACCGCACTCGCCGAGGAAGTCTTGCTTGAGTCGGACTTGAGTGCCAGCTTTGCATGGGTGGATGTCACGTTTGCCAACCCTGTGACTCGTTTGGCCGGCGATCCGATCGCCGTCGCGTTTGAGTGGAAGTCCGACACTTACAGCGCGGGGATTCAGTTTGACGAAGGCGGCCCCGGCTCTGGCCTACTGACGCGGAACAAGGACACGGACCCCTGGGTGTCGACCGGGGGCAAAAACCTGCTGATCGAGGTTTATGGCTCGTATGATTCGCCGACGCCGAGTATCACACTTTCGCGGCAGATTCTCACGCAGGCGGAGGTCACCCTGCAGGTCGGCGATGCGTCGGCGCAGCAGGTTGCGGCCCGGATGTACCGCGAGCCCGGTGTGCTGAGCGCGGTGTGGGACGCGGGGTTCGAGGCCTCGCCTGTCGGGATCGACCTGAACGGCGACGGCGCCGACTGGGCGGCACAGTCGGGCGGGGCTGCGGGCTCGTTTGGTGATGGGCGGTGGTCGGTCGATGGCTTGCTGTACTCGCAGTCGGCCTATGCCTTTGCGAAGCCGATGATGATCGATCTGACGCTCGGCGCGAGTGCGAGCAGCCGGGGCGGCGCGGTGTTTCAGATCAACGCCGATCAAGTGGGCGGCCAGGCGGCCGCGATCATTGTCCGGGCTGGGCGCGACGTGACGGGTTCCCACTACGTGCAGGTGTTTGATGATGACGCTCAGTTGACACCCAAGGTCCAGGTCGATGGGCTGGGGGACAATCTCCCACGCGTTCGTTTGTTGATCGCGCCGGACGATGACGCGGTGGGGGTGATTGTCAACGGGGTCCCGGCCGGGACGTTTGTCTATACGCCAACGGGTGGCGGCGGGCTTCCCGGCTACGCGACGATCTCTGAGGCCGCCGATGGGGTGTTCGACCTCGTGTCGATCCAGGTGGGCGGCAGAGCGACAGTCACGCAAGCGGGCGCCGGGGCCGGCTCCGATGGTGAAACGGAAGAGGAAGATTCAGGCGAGGGAGTGATTCTTAACCTCGACCTGGGCATATTGAAACTCTCGGTAGGAGCTGTCGAGAGTCGGGGGAACGGGAAATAGCACAAAAGCTGCATGGATAGGCAGGCTTATCGAAGCCGACCCGCTGTTGGACAAAGGGATAGGGCATGAAACGCTCGGCAAAAAGACGACGAATGCGGGCGGGCGTGACGATGATCGAAGCGGTCGCGTCGATGGTGATCGTCAGCGGTGCGATGGTCGCGGCGCTCAATGCGGTCTCGGCGGCGCGTGCGACGCAGATCACACTCGGGGAACGCGGGCGGGCACGGCTTTTGGCCGAGTCACTCATGGCAGAAGCGTTGGCCAAGGACTATATGGAAGTCGGCTCTACGTCGATCGGCCCCGATAGCGGCGAGTCGGGTGGCAACACCCGCAGTCAGTACGACGACGTCGATGACTACGACGGCTGGAGCAATGATGTGCTCGCGCCCGACGGGAGCGAGGTGGCGGGTTTTGAGGGGTACGAGCTGAGCTTTGCGGTGGAGTGGGTCAGCCCATCGAACCCCGGATTAGTTGTCGGCACGGACCAAGGTGTCAAACGCGTTACGGTCACGATTCAGCGCAACAGCCGAGTCGTCGCAGAACTTCGGGGATGGACTGCCGAACCTTGAATACTTGCAAGAGACCACTACCCATGAGGCGTCGCTCAACATCTCGGCAGCGTGGCACCGTCTATCTGCTCGTGCTCGTGGTGACCGCGATGCTGGTGGGTATCGGTGTGACCGCGGTGATGGCCGGCCGGATCGATCTGCAGGGAGAAGTGCTCGAGGACGACCAGGCCCAGGCCCGGCATCTGGGGAAGGGTATGCTCGAAGCCATCCGCAAGAAGCTCGAAAGTTCGCCGGGCTGGCGGACCAAGTATGCCCACGACACTTGGTCGGCGCGGACGAATGTTGGCGGTGGCGCATACACCTACAAGCTGGTCGATGAAGAGGACGGCTCGCTCTCGGACGATGACCGCGACCCCGTACGCGTGTACGTCAAGGCGATCGTCGGCAACGCGGTGCGGGTCTACAGCATGGTGCTTTATGTAGGTGTTCCGCAGCGTATCGAAGTCCCTGTGGTGCGTTCGTCCGATGATGCGGGGCAGGCGGACCTCTTGGGGCTGGTCGGGACCATGTCGAACGCGTTGTTGGTTGGTCAGGATGGCCTGAGCGGTGCGCGGGCGGCCGTGCGCTTTGACGATTTGCCCGTGGGGCAAGGCGCGGCTGTGCTTTCGGCGCAGATCCAGTTCACCTCCAAAGATTCTCAAAGTGATGCCACAGTGATGGCGATCGCGGCGGAGGACATCGACGATGCGCCGACGTTTGCTGCGGTCCCTTACAGCATCTTCAGTCGAACACTGACCACGGCACAAGTCGCGTGGATCCCCGGCCGGTGGGCGGCGAACGATCGCGGTGACGCGCAGCTCACACCCGACCTCGCCGAGATGGTGCAGGAAGTCGTTGACCGGCCGGGATGGGAGCCGGGCAACGCGATGGTCTTCTTTGTCGATTCCACACAGGCCCGTTACCTGCGGACCTACGACTACGACCCCGACGAGGCGGCGGTCCTTCTTGTGACTTACATCGACCGTGGGCTCACACCGGACTACACCTCGCTGCGTCGCGAGCTGGTGGAGTAGCCCGGGGAGAAGTCAACGAGCTACATAAGTTCCAGCAACGACGCCTGCGCTTTGTGTCGGGTCACGAGACATCCTCGCGGGCTGCGAAGTACGCACCGGGGAACACCGGCGTGTCCGGCGGGGTTTGGCCGTCGATCTTCCGAACCTCCGCGGCGCAGACCTTGTACTCGGCGGTGCCCGTGACGGCGTCCCCAACGTCGTTGGTCAGCACATTCGCGCGGGCCTCGGCGAAGTGCAGCGGCATCCAGATACACCCGGGCCGAACCTGCCGGGAGATCACGGCCCGTAGCGTTACACGGCCGCGACGCGAGGCGAGCTCAACCATGTCGTCGTGCTGGATGCCACGCTTGCGGGCGTCGCGTGGATGGATCTCGACAAAGGCCTCGCGCTGTTTGGCGTGCAGGCCCGACTCGCGCCGGGTCTGTGTCGCGGCGTTGTAGTGGTAGAGCGTTCGGCCGGTGGAGAGCAGCAGCCCGAACGCTTCGCATGGCAGCTCTTCAGACGGGCGGTAGGCGACGGGGTGGAATAGGCCTTTGCCTCGGAGGATGCCGCCCTCGTGGAGGTATTTGGTGCCGGGGTGGTTTTTGTCGGGGCAGGGCCACTGGATGCCGGAGAGCCCCGGGCCTTGCTCGGTCGCGTCGAGCCGGGCGTGGCTGATCCCCGCGAACTTTGGCGCGTCGCGTACGAACTCATCGAAAACTTCCGCCGGCCCGGCAAAGTCCCAGCCCGCGCCGCAGGCGTTAGCCAACTCGAGCAGGATCTCCCAGTCCGGCTTCGCCTCGCCCGGCGGGTCGACCGCCTTGCGCACACGCTGCATCCGACGCTCGGAGTTGGTAAACACGCCGTCCTTCTCCGCGAACACACTTGACGGGAACACGACGTCCGCGAACCGTGCAGTCTCATTGAGGAACGGCTCTTGGATCACCATAAAGTCGATCTTGTTCAGCCCCTCTTCGAGCTTCAAGACATTGGGCTCGGACAGGACAATGTCTTCGCCCATCACAAAGAACCCGCGGATGCGTTTGCCCGCCTCTTTCATCATGACATTGAGATTCATGCCCTCGTTGCGGTCGAGCGTCACGCCCCAGGATTGCTCGTACTTCGCGTGGGCGGCCGGGTCGTCGACCCGCTGGTACCCGGGGTAGTAGACGGGGGTCGCGCCGGCGTCGTTCGCGCCCTGCACATTGTTCTGCCCTCGCAGCGGGTTGAGCCCGGTTGACGGTTTGCCAAGATGCCCCGTCATGAGCACAAGGTTCGAGAGGGCGTAGACGTTATCGCTGCCGTGCGAGTGTTCGGTGATGCCCAGCGTGTAGTAGATGCCGGCCTTCTCGGTGGTCGCGTACTTGCGCGCGGCCCAGCGGATGTCGTCGGCGGGGACACCCGTGATTTGCTCCGCGGCCTCGGGCGTGTAGTCGGCGACCATTTGCTTCACGGCCTCGAAGCCTTCGGTCTGCGTTTGGATAAACGTCTCGTCCGTGAGGCCTTCTTCGATGATGACATGAGCCATCGCGTTGAGCAGCCAGACATCCGTGCCCGGCTGGAGCTGGAGGTGTTTGTCCGCGATCGACGTCATGAAGATCGCGCGCGGGTCGGCGACGACGAGCGTCGCGCCCTTGCGCACCGCGCGCTTCATCTCCATCGCGATGATCGGGTGCGCCTCGCTCGTATTGCTGCCGATGATGAACAGGAAGTCGGCGTCACGAATCTCGCCGATCGAGTTCGTCATCGCCCCGGCACCGAATGTATTGACCAGACCGGCCACGGTAGGAGCGTGTCACGTCGCGGCACACTGGTGGACGTTGTTGGTCTCAAACACCGCCCGAGCCAGCTTCTGCACGAGGTAGTTCTCTTCCATCGTGCAGCGCGAGGAGCTGATAAAGCCCAACGCGTCTTTGCCGTATTGCTCGGCGACACGCTTCAAACCCCTCGCGGCTTTTTCAAGCGCCTCTTTCCAGGTCGCCGGGTGCAACTCGCCGTCGTCGCCACGCACCAGCGGGGTCGTCAGCCGGTCTTCGTGATGGACAAAGTCGTAGGCGAATCGGCCTTTGACGCAGAGGTTGCCGTCATTGGTTGTCGTGCCCGGCGCGGGGCTGGTGACTTTGGTGATGAGCCCGTGGCCTTGGTTCGCCGCGGGGTCGATGTTCAAGTCGACCTGGCATCCCACGCCGCAGAAGTTGCATGTTGATCGCACCTTGGTGAGTTCACGCTCGGGCTTGAGGTCACGAGTCATCGGTAGTTTTTCGTTCATCGCGCCTGTCGGGCAGACGTCGATGCAGCCGCCGCACATCTCGCAGGTCGTGTCCATCAGCGAGACGTTGTCGGCCGTGGCGATCGTCGTCCGCGACCCGCGGTTGGCGAGGGTGATCGCGCTGACGCCTTCGACCTCCTCGCAGTAACGCACACACCGGGCGCAGGCGATGCATGTCGCAGGGTTGAAGTCGATGTATGGGTTGCGATCGACCTCACGCGATGCGCGGGTCAGCGACATCTGGCCCCAGTCCATCGGCGCGTCGTATCGGAAGGCCATGTCGATCAGCTCATCGGGCGAGCCGACCTCCGACACGTTGCGGTCGTGCGGGTGATCGGTCATGTACAAGGCCATGAGTGTCCGGCGGTGGCGTTCGATGCGTGCACTCTCGGTCGTGACGTCCATGCCCGGTGCGGCGGGGTAGGCGCAGGCCGGGACCATCCGGCGCGAGCCCGCCACTTCGACCAGGCAGCTTCGGCACGCGCCGGCAGGGTCCAGACGCGGGTCGTGGCAGAGCGTGGGGATTGCAACGCCCGCCCGGCCCGCGACGTCGAGCACGGTCTCCCCCGGCGTAAACGGGATCGCCTTGCCATTGAGTGTGATTTCACAGTCGCTCATCGTAGGTCCTCGGGAAAGTGTTTTTGAGCGCTGGTCAGCGGCAGGGAAGCGATTTGCCCGAGCCCGCAGATCGAGCCCTCCGCCATCTGCCACGCGACATCGTCGGTGAATTGTAGGTCGGGCCTGCCCGGTGAAGTGTCGCCCTGTACGGCCGCGTCGAGCGCTTCTTTCAGATACCGCGTCCCGATCCGGCAGGGGGCGCACTGGCCGCAGCTTTCTTCCTCAAAGAACAAGAGCTGCTGCGCGACCGCCCAGCGCATATCGACCGTCTCGTTGAGCACCACCACGCCCGCAGACCCAAGCATCGATCCGACCTCAGCGAGCCCCTTGAAATCCAGCGGCCGATCACGCATCGACGCGGGCAGGAAGCCCGAGCTCGCGCCGCCCGGGCTGAACGCCTTGAGTGTGCCGATGTATCCCCCGGCGTGATCCACGAGTTCATCAAGCGAAACACCCAGCGGCAGCTCGTAGGTGCCAGGCCGAGCGACATGCCCGCTGATGCAGTACAGCTTTGTGCCCGGCTCGGTCCTACCCAAGCCGCGGAACCAGTCGCCGCCTTCGCGGATAATGCCCGGCAGGCAGGCGATCGTCTCGACGTTGTGGATCAGCGTCGGCTTCCCCCACAGCCCTTGCTCCACGGGGAAGGGCGGCTTGAGCCGTGGCATCCCGCGCCTGCCCTCGAGCGCTTCGAGCAGCGCGGTTTCTTCGCCGCAGATGTAAGCGCCTTGCCCGTCGTGGAAGTGAAACGAAAGGCCTTCGAGTTGGCCGGCGGAACGCAGGGACTCGATCGCTTCGCGGAGCACCTGCTTGGGGATCGCGAACTCGCCGCGCAGGTAGAGGTAGATTTCGTCTGCGCCGACGGTGTAAGCCGCGATCGCGAGGCCTTCGACCACGAGGTCGGGCCGGCGCATGAGGACCTCGCGGTCCTTGAACGTGCCTGGCTCACCCTCGTCCGCATTGAGCACGACGTAGCGTTTGGTCTCGGACTGATTCCGTACGCCCGTCCATTTGATGTGGGCTGGGAATCCCGCGCCGCCGCGGCCCTGAAGCCCGGCACTTTTGACCCGCTCGATCACCGCGTCTGGGCCGAGCCGATGGGCCATTTCGATCGCGTCGCCGGAGTGGTCGGGTTGGCCTTGGAGGTTGAGTGCGAGTTGCGTGGGGTCGGCATCGCTGGGGCCGATGTGCCCGAGCCAGCGGTCGCCTTCTGCGCTGATGCCGGGTTTGACCTGCCGCCAGTCGCCTCTCGCCGCATCGACATCGCCGACGGTGACGGCCGGGATCACCTCGCGTTCACGCAGCGCGGCGGGGGGCTGGTCACACGCCGCGAGGCACGAGCAGCCCTCGACCGGCATCCCCGCCTGCTTCATCTTCGCAAGCAGCTTGTCAGCCCCCGCGAGCTTGCAAGAGAGCCCGGTGCAGACGCGGATTTTGGTGTTCGGGTTGGCGAGCAGGTGGAAGAAACTGCCCACACCGTAGACCTCGGCCTCGGGTGTCAGTGTCTTGAGCGAGACCGTCCGCGCCGCGCCGGGCACAAGCCCGCCTGCCTCCTGCAACTGCTCGGGGACCTCGGCTTGGCGGTGGTGTTTGGCCATGACGCATGCAAACTGCGGGTCGCTCAACCCAAGAGCTTATCGGCTACGCCGACACCCCCTCGACAGTGTACCCGTCCCCTTTTGTGTCGCATTGCAACGCCGTGTTTTGTGGGTATCGACAACCCGTCGCGCCCGATCAAGGCGGCAGGAATCGTTGATTGAGGTGATGAACGCCGAGGCCAAAAGAGATGAAAAAGCGGGTGAAGAGATTCGAACTCTCGACATTCAGCTTGGGAAGCTGACGCTCTACCAACTGAGCTACACCCGCAAGGTGCTAAGTCTCTTGTTTTCAGAGGCTTGGGCCTGCTGTCCAGCGGACCCTTATTTCGCATGCCAGTGGTGACCCTTTTCAAAAAGGTCATTGACACTTTAGGCTGACGCGGTAAGGTGAGGTTAGCTGCTCGCCCAATCTACGTCGGCCGGGCATTCTAGCAGACAAGGACAGGCGTCACAATGGCACGAACGATCAGC
>JBITAC010000077.1:0-6695 GCA_044439905.1 Phycisphaerales bacterium JB063
CCCTACCGGGAGGCGTGGGGCGTGAAAGCCCCCGGTTTACAGCTGTATCCAACCCGTGAGTCGGACGCTAAAAAAATCTCAACGTATTGAACTTCAGGCGGGGCCACTACACTACACCCTCCTGACAACCGCCGTATCGGCTGCCTGGGATAGGCCCGATGGAGTTTCGGCGAGCCATGTGGGGGGCTGGCAACCTGCCGGTTCAAACTTCTATATCTCTTCAACAGAGAGGGACTATCGATGACACCGATCCGTATCCGCACCCGCTTCCTGCTCCGCACCCTGGCCTGCGCGACGCCGGTCGCGCTCGTCCTGGCCGCGTCCACCCCGCTGGTCGCCGACCTCATCGAAGGCGATGACAACGACAACCCCAACCTCATCGGCACCCAGGAAGACGACACCATCAACGGCCACGGCGGCAACGACGTCATCCACGCGCACGGCGGCAATGACACCGTCGACGGCGGTGACGGCAACGACGAGATCTGGCTGGGCGACGGCGACGACATCTCCGCCGGCCGCGAAGGTCAGGACACCATCCACGGCCAAGACGGCGTCGATACCATCGCCGGCGGAGGCGGGCACGACACCATCACCGGCGGCTACGGCGACGACCAGCTCTACGGCGAAGGCGGCAACGACAACATCAATGGCGGCGTTCACGACGACTTCATCGACGGCGGAGGCGGCGACGACACCCTCGAG
Organism: Phycisphaerales bacterium JB063; assembly: GCA_044439905.1. Taxonomy (GTDB): domain Bacteria; phylum Planctomycetota; class Phycisphaerae; order Phycisphaerales; family Phycisphaeraceae; genus JAHQVV01. The sequence continues at coordinate 706 of JBITAC010000077.1, forward strand.
TCCGGCGGCGGCGGCGGCATCATCCACGGACATGCCGGCAACGACACCATCACACTCACCGGCAGCTCCTGGGGGCCCGCACACCACGGCTACCCCGCTTGGGACGACCCCGACTTCGACTTCCAACGCATCGTCGCCGAGGCCTACGGCGACGATGGCGACGACTACATCAAGTCCTCGCCCGGCATCGCCGGCTGGGGCGGGTCCTTCCAGTACATCCACGCCGGCGTCGGCAAAGACGTCGTCGAGGGCGGCAACGGGCAGGACCTCCTCATCGTCCAGGGCGGCGACGACATCATCATCACCGGCCCCTACGAAGACTACATCGCCATCATCGGCAACTCCGTCGAGGGCTACACCTTCTACGACACCCTCCACTACCTCCCCGACGGCAGCGTCGAAGCCGACGAAAACGGCAACCCCATCGACTACAACAACGGCACCGACATGCTCTGCTTCGTCCGTGACGTCAACCCCGACCAGCTCACCATGATCTCCGTCTGGCTCAGCGGCTCCACCAAGCACTTCATGGAGTACGACACCGGCCTGCCCACACGCGACGCGGTCAACCTCAACCTCAACGACCACCCCATGCTCAAAAACATCGAGGCCTACCGCACCGGCGACGGCCACGACACCCTCGTCGATACCGACTACGGCGGCCCCGACGACCCCGCCACCGCCCCCAGCTACGTCGGACGCCTCCGCGGCGAGCAGCCCGCCGTCACGCTCTACGGCCACGACCCCGACAACATGGCCTGGCTCAACCTCCACCACCTCTTCTTCACCGGCGCAGGCAACGACACCATCACCCTCGGACGCGGCAACGACCTCGTCGACGCCGGGTCAGGCAACGACACCATCTACGTCGGGCCCGACAACTGCTTCATCATGACAGGCCCCGGACGCGACACCGTCCACTTCCCCGCCGACTCGCTCGACGGCACCGACAGCCCCAACCCCGACGGCGGCAAGACGCGCATCAGCGACATGGCCAGCGGCGACACCATCGTCCTCGAGGGCGTCCAGGCCAACACCGTCACCTTCGAGGCACACACCATGCCCGACAACCGCGGCGGCGGGCTCGCCGGCCTCGACTTCACCAGCGTCATGGTCGACGGCGAAGAGCAGTTCGTCATCCTCCTACTCAACCCCAACCAGCTCCAGGCCACCGCCCAGGGCGGCAACACCCGCATCACCGTCCGCGGCCGAGTCACCGACCCCGCCAGCCCCGTGGGCCCCGTCCTCGAAGGCGCTACCGACCGTGCCGACAACGCCGGACGCGCCCCCGAAGGCGCCGAAAACCTCCCCGAGCCCGGCGGCGACCGCGACGACCGTGGCGGACGCGGACGCTAAAACCACTTGCGTCGATGATCGCCAGTCTGCCTTGGCCCCCGCCGAGCACAGACGGGGAGCAGGAACGCAGACACGCCTCGAAACCCCACAAGCCCCGGCCCACTCGGCCGGGGCTTTTCGTTGCATCCAACGCCAGGCCCCCGACGAACCCTATACCACCCCGACCCCCAAGGGCCGACCATGATCGCCCAGCTCTTCCTCGCGTTCAACGGCGTGCTCTACATCGCCCTCGCCGCCTGGTGCACACTCGCGCCCAACCAAACCGCCGCCGCCATCGGGTTCGGCATCAACAACAGCTCCGCGAAGTCCGAATACCTCACCGTCTACGGCGGGCTCGAACTGGGCATGGGCCTCTTCTTCCTGCTCGCCGCGTGGCGCACCGGCATGGTCGAGGCCGGCCTCTGGTTCGCCGCCCTCAGCTACGCCGCCCTCGCCGTCTACCGCATCATCACCGTCGTCACAATGAACGACCTCTCGGCCTTCATCTACACCGTCGCCATCGTCGAGCCCGCCATGGCCCTCCTCAGCATCGCACTCCTCGCAAGACACCTGATGCAGCCGGCCTAGTGCGACGCCACGTCAGCCCCCTATTCGTCAATCCCCGCCGCCGCCTGCCCGGTGCTGCTCCAAAACGATGTACGCGATGATCAACTGCAGGTTGGCGTAGCCCGCATCAAACTGCCGCTCACGCAGCTCAGCCACATGCGTCGCCAACAACTCACCGTCCCCCGCGAGCCCCGCCTCCATCGCTAAAAAGAAGGGCAGCATCTGCTCCATCTGCGCGGACTGCTCATCGTTCAACACCTCGGGGGGGAGGTAGTCGCCAGGGTGGGTCTCTTGCAAACGAATCCACGCCCGCACTGCGGGCCGACCCGCGCGCTCATCAAGCCCAGCGTCGGTGAGCAGCGACAACGCACGCTCCCCCTCACCCATCGCCTGGAGCGCCAGATATCGCAGCGGGATGTCGTCGCCCGACACGGTGTACTCGGGCAACGCTCGTGCACGCCAGCGATCGGCAGCCAACAGTGCCTCCTCAGGCCGGCCCTCAAGCAGCAGGCACCACATGACCGCCTGCTCGACATTGAAGTGATGCGCATTGTCGCGCTGCAGCGACTGGATGTAGGGAATCGCATCATCGATCCCACGCGTCGCGGCTAGCCACATCGAAACACCCCAGACCCGCAGTGTGATAAACGAACGCGGATCGAGCGCATCGGACCGTACGATGGCCTCCCGCGCCCCTACAAAATCGCCCAGCGTCACCCGCAGATACGCCAGTCGCACCCAGGCGTCTACTTCACGCGGCGCAACCCGCGTCAGGCGGACCGCGACCGGCTCGGCCTCAGCAAACCGCCCCGCACGCTTGAGCAGGTCCATCCAACGCTCCAGCCCCGGACGCGTCAGGCCGTCAATCTCATCCAGGTGCGCCATGCTGTCCGCCGCCTGGCCATAAAAACCCTGTGCCTCAAACAGCAGCGACCACATGGAGAGCACATCCAGCGCCAACTCGTCGTCCATCGACAACGACTCCAACACCGCCTCGGCCTCATCAAAACGATCCGACTTGATCAACAGCGTGACCCGCGCCATCCGCGCGCCGATGTGCTCTGGATCGATCGCAAGCGCGCGTGCCACATACCCCTCCGCGTCGGCCAAGCGGTCGGGCATACCCGACAGCCGATCGATCAGGCCCAGCAGCGAACGCATGTCGTCGGGATCATGGCTCAACGCCGACTCAAAATCAGCGATCGCCAAATCAGCCCAGCCCATCACCGAATAGATCGAGGCACGTTGTGCCAGCGCGTCGGCCCTCTGCCCAGGCCCCTGAGCATGGGCCAGCGCAACCGTCGCGTGAACCGCTGCCATCGGATCGTTGTTGCGTATCGCCGATGCCGAGCTCGCTTGGATCGCCGCGTAAAAGCCCGGCTCGTAGCCCGACAACATCTCAGCCACACGACGGGCCACACCCGCGTCCTGCTGCGCCTCGACCAGCCGCGGCCGAAGCTCACGCATCGTGCGGTCCCTGCGATCCAGGTCAAGCACCACATCAACGTCATCAATCGCCTCCTCGAACCGGCCCACCGTCGCATAGAAAACCGCACGGTTTCGGTATGCACGCGGGTCGTCAGGCGCCTGCTCAATCGCCTGTGCTAAATCCTCTAGCGCCAGCTCCGGCCGAGGCACTTCCAGCTCGAGATACGCATCGCTCCGCGTTAGCAACAGCTCGACGTCGTTCGGGTCTTCCGCCAACCCGTCAGACAACACTTCGACCGCGCGTTCAAACGCAAAACGGGCAACGTGCAGATTCCCAAGATGCGTACGGCACGCCGCGCGGTCTTGCCCCAGCTCAATCGCCATCGCGTAAGCGTGCTCAGCCCGGTCAAGCTCGCCGACCATCGAGCAGATGTTGCCGATCATCGGCCAAGGCGCCATCGCCGGCTGCACCTCCGCAAACTGCAGCATGTAAACCAGCGCCCGGTCAGGCCGAGCGGTCAGGCTCATCTCCAGTGCCGCCGCGTCGTACAGCGTCATCAAGCGAAGCGGATCGACCTCCAAACAAGCAGCGTAGGTTTGTGCCGCATTTTCGAACTCGTTGTACCGCGCGTACAACCGAGCCGCCGCTTCAAGTAAATCCGCGTTCTCGCCATGCTCCGTCTCTATCAACGCAAAAACGCGTTCCGTCACCTCCGACAGGTCACCGGGCAAGCGAGACTGCGCAAGCAGCATCACGGCCTCAACCTCGACGTCGTCGGGATGAGCCTTCAGGTGGTCCTCGCACAGCGGCACGACCTGCGCAGTCCGCCGCATCGCCATCAACTGCCGGGCCTGCTCCGCGACCAACCCAGCGTTGCCGGGATCGGCTGCAAAGGCGTGCCTCAACGCCACGAGCGCGGCGTTCGGGTCGCCCTCGAGCCCCATGTTCTGCGCAAAATCAAGACTCAACGCCGCATCACCGGGCGACGCGTCCAAAGCCTCACGCAGACCCGCGAGGTGCGCCCGCCGAGCATCCGGGTCCGCAACTTTTTCAGCACCGGCTTGGGGCGCTACCCACAACACCGCCGTGAGCACAACACCAAGCATTTGATTTCTTCGTGACATCTCGGCCCCATCGAGAAAAGACGTGCCCCAGCCCAATACAAAGTCAGAAGCCCGGACAAAAACACAAGCAAGACAGCCCTAGCAATCCAATGTCAAGCATAACACCCGCCGCCTCACCTACCAAGGACTCTACCGAAGCATTGCACAACCATAATGCGCAGCGCGAGCCCAAGGCGGTTTACGACGCATCGGCGTCGCCAGTCTCGCCCCCGCTGCCCACACGCCCCGCGATCGCTTCGATGATGGCCGGCTCGTTCTTGCTGAACGTCAGCGTGCGGTACGGGTACGGGATCTCGATGCCCGCCGCATCCAGCGCCGACTTGATCGCCTCGACCACCTGGTCCCGGCTGCGCCGCTCATCAATCGGCGTGTTGTCCGCCCACCAGATCACATCAAAATCAATCGACGAAGCCCCAAACGCCGTCGCCAACACCTCGGGCGGCGCGTCGCCACGCACGGTGTCGCACGACTTCACCGCGTCGAGGATCACCTGCCGCCCGGCCGCGACGTCCTCGCCATACGCGATGCCCACCGCCAGTTCGAGCCGGCGGTGCGGCTTGTTGGTCATGACGGTGACCTTGTTCTTGAAGATCGTCGCGTTGGGGACCAGTACCAGTTCGCCGTTGGTTTTGCGCAGGCGGGTCATGCGGATCTCGACGTCCTCGACTCGGCCCATGAGCCCGTCGACCTCGATGAAGTCGCCGTTCTCGAAAGGGAAGCGCCAGAGGATGAGGATGCCGGCGAAGAAGTTCTCGAAGATGTCCTGGAACGCGAAGCCGATCGCGATCGAGGCGAGGCCCGCGGTCGCGATGAGCTGCGCAAAGCCGAAGCCGGGGAACACGATGCCCGCCGCGACCATGAGCCCGGCGAACCAGGCGATCACCCGCACCGCGATTCGGCCAAGGTCGCGCAGGCTCTCGCGCAGCCGGGCCCGCCGCATCAGCTTGGTCGCCACCTTGTCCGCCAGCCGAACCAGAAACGCGGTGACGATGATGACCAGCAGCGCGATCACGAGCTGGGGCAGCATCCCGATGAACCCGTCGACCAGCCCCCCCACCGCGTCGGTCAGCGTGTTCACCGCCCCGTCGACCGACTCGATCCCGCTCTCGGGCACGACGTTTTCCAGCGCATCGCCCACCGCCCCCTGCACCTCGGGCTCCTCCACCACCTCCTCGCCCGACTCGATGCGGATCGCCTCGCTCGCGGACGGGTCGATCTCAATCGTCGCGCCCGGCGTGGGCGTCGCGAGGTCGTCTGCCGACGCAGGGGCCTGGGGCGCGGTCGTGTCCTGTGCGAGCGTGGTCATAGGCAGCATGACCCCAGTGTAGGCAACGGGGCCACGGCTGCAGGCCGACGCGCGGCATGCGCCGGCCCGCCCCCGCCCTGCGATGCCTCGCTCACCGCTTATCCCACGACCCCCACACTCGGCCGTTGGGGCCCGGCGTGGACTGGTACTGCAGCGTCACGATCTCACCCGACGGCGCCTCGATCCGCCAGTCGTAGGTCGTCGGGCCCTGGCTGTCGATGCTGCCGTT
>JBITAC010000078.1:0-12662 GCA_044439905.1 Phycisphaerales bacterium JB063
AACATGAAGACCGACCCGGCCTCGACATGCAAAGTGCCTGTGTTCGTAAAACTTCCAGTGATGTTGACCTCGCCAGCGTTGACTGCAGCGATCGTACCGAAGTTGGTCAGATTGAAGATGCTGGCAATATCTCCGTTGCCACGCGCCGTAATGACGCCGTGATTCAACAGCGGCAAGGCGGAGTTGTCGGCGAAGATCGGTACGAATGCACCGGCAGCCTCGATCGTGATCCCCGCACCGATCTCCGAAGATGAGCTTGAGGTGGTCCTCTGTGTGTTCAGCTGTGTTCCCAGCACGATCGTGGCCTGGCCGGGTGTCGAGATCGAAGCACCGTTGACCAAGGTAACATCCGTGATGTCACTGGCGAAGGTGAGCTGCACGCCATCGTCGAGCACGGTCGAGGTCAGGAAGTCGAGGTAAGCCTTATTGCTGATCGTTCCCGCCCAGCGTGAAAAATCGACGGATGCGGAGAAGTTGACATCCTGAAGACGGGTCTCGCTGCCTGAGAAACTGGTACTGGCTAGTTCCCAAACAATCGGTGACACACGCCCGGTCCCCATCACTTGAGCGTTTTGGATGAGTGTCTGCCCGGTGAACAATTCACCGGCCATCACATCGATCACGTCGGCGGTGAAACCCCCGCCTTCGATCTCCAGACGAGCGAACGGGTCGTTGATCGTCACGGAGTCGATCGTGTGGAACGTAAAGGTCTTTCGGATCGTGTACTGGCTGGCTCCGCCAGCGGCGATCAGCGCGTCATAGGTCGTCCCCCCGACGTTGTTGGGGGCCACCGGTGTTGACCAGAACAGCGCGTTGCCCCAGTTCCCGTCGACCGGGCTGAGCCATTCGGAAAGCACCTGGCTTTGCGCGGTGGAGGCGCAGCCGAGTGTGGCGGCGGCGAGCAGGCAGCGGGTCGGGAATCGCAGGCGCATTTACAAACTCCGGAAAGGGGCGATTCAGTGAGGCGCGAGGCGGCCTCCATCGTTACAAACAGGAAAGCCATGCGAGTGTATCGCGCCCGACACACCCCGCCAAGACAAAAGCCACCCTGCATCCCCACGGCTGCGGCTGGCGTGTAGGGCTGCGTGTTGAGGAATCTTGAAGGATGTCGTGGGCCGGCAGGACCAGGGGGCCCGCGCTCCGCAGAATGGGACACCTGTGGAGATAGACGGGCTGGGCAAACAGGGAGTTGCGCCGTGGCGGGTGTCCCTCAGCCGTATACGCGGCATCGTGGTTTGCACTAGGAAATCCGAGTGATTTCTGTCACACTATGTCAGTCGTGCGCAATCATTATGAGCGCCGCCAATCCCCCTTTCTGTTTCGCTGTGAATGCACCATGTCTACAGACCACGCCCCCGTATGGCCGTCATTTCCCTTCCGCCCCGCCGGGCTCAGCCCGCGTCCTCAACGGCCTTGCAGGGCCCCGGGCTCGCCCGCGCTACAGCCGCTTGAGCCGCGTCTGCTCTTTACCGGCGTGCCCCTCATCACCGAGTTCGTCGCGTCCAACAGCAACGGCCTCCAGGACGAAGACGGCGACCGCTCCGACTGGATCGAGCTCTACAACGACGGCGATACCGCGCTCGACCTCACCGGCTGGCACCTCACCGACGACGCGGGCGAGCTCGACCAGTGGGCCTTCCCTGCCGTGTCGCTCGACCCGGGCGCGTTCCTTGTCGTCTTCGCCTCCAGCAAGAATCGCGCCGATGCGGACGGCACCGAGCTGCACACCAACTTCGCGCTGAGCGCCGGCGGCGAGTACCTCGCGCTGGTCGAGCCCGACGGCACTACCGTCGCCCACGAATACGCACCCGAGTACCCCGCGCAGCAGGCCGACACGTCCTACGGCCTCGCGATGGCGGGGTTCGACACCAACCTCGTCGTCGCGGGTAGTAATGCGCGCTACCAGGTCCCCACGGGCCCGATCGCCGGGTGGAATACGATCGGCTTTAACGACAGCGGCTGGGCACAGGGCGCAACCGGCATCGGCTACGAAAACAGCCCCGGCGCCAACCCCGACTACACCTCACTGATCGAAACCACGCTCCCCTTCGGCACAACCTCGGTCTACCTCCGCCAGTCCTTCATCGTCAACGACCCATCCAGCTTCAACGAGCTCACACTGAGCATGCGCTTCGACGACGGCTTTGTCGCCTACCTCAACGGCGTCAAGATCGCGGAGCAAAACGCCCCGGCCAACCCCGACTACGACTCGCTCGCCACCGCGCAGCCCGGTGACCTGCTCTCGATCGACTTCCAAACCTTCGATGTCACCGACTACATCGATCAACTGCTTGTCGGCACCAACGTCCTCGCGATCCACGGCCTCAACCTGCACGACGGCAGCTCCGACCTGCTCTTTGAGCCAAGACTCCTCGCGGGCACCGCCGCCGTCATCACCCCCTACGACCCGGGCTTCTTCAGCGCACCGACCCCCGGCGCAGCCAACGGCCTCTCCTTCGAGGGGTTCGTCGCCGACACCGAGTTCAGTATCGACCGCGGGTTCTATACCAGCCCGTTCAGTGTTGAGATCACCACCGACACGCCCGGCGCATCGATCGCCTACACCCTCGACGGCAGCGCGCCCACGGTCAACCCGGCCGGCGTCATCACCAACGGGGTCCTCTACACCGGGCCGATCAACATCAACGCCACCGAGACGGTCCGCGCGATGGGCTTCAAGACGGGGTTTGAGTCGACCAACGTCGATACCCACACCTACATCTTCCCCGCCGACGTCATCAACCAGAGCGAGGCCTACACCCTGGCCCAGGGCTTCCCGTCCTCGTGGGGCGGCGTCTCCCCGGACTACGGCGTCAACCCGTTCGATGTGCCCCCCAGTGAGTTCATCGCGGCGCTCACCGCGATCCCCACGATCTCCATCAACATCGACGCCGACGAGCTCTTCGGCAGCAACGGCATCTACACCAACTCCACCGAACGCGGACTCGCCTGGGAACGCGTCGCGTCCATCGAGCTGATCAACCCCGACGGCAGCGTCGGGTTCCAGGAGGACGCGGGCCTACGCATGCAGGGCAACGCATTCCGACGCCACGACCTCTCCAAGAAACACTCCTTCCGCCTCATCTTCCGCGGCGAGTACGGCGCGGGCGAGCTCAACTACCCGTTCTTCGGCCCCGACGCCGTGGACGAGTTCGACACCATCACCTTCCGCATGGACTCCAACGACGGCTACGCCTGGAACGCCGTCGGCGCCGGCGCGCAGTACGCACGCGATGAGTTCGGCCGACAGACACAGCTCGCCCTGGGCCAGCCCGCCTCGCACGGCGCACGCGCCCACGTCTACCTCAACGGCGTCTACTGGGGGCTCTACAACCCCGTCGAACGCCCCGACGCCAACTTCTCCGCTAGCTACTACGGCGGCGACCCCGACAACTGGGACGTCATCAGCACCGGCACCGCCACCGACGGCAATTTCGACTCGTGGAACACCCTCGTCGCCCTCGCGCAAAACGTCGCCAACGCACAGACCGAGGCTCAACGCACCACAGACTACTACTACCTCCAGGGCCAGAACCCCGACGGCACCAACAACCCCGCACTCGAAGACTACCTCGACGTCGACAACTACATCGACTACCTCATCACCAACTTCTACGGCGGCAATACCGACTGGCCACACAACAACTACTACATGGGGCGCGAACGCGGCCTCGACTCCACCGGTTTCAAGTTCCACATGTGGGACGCCGAGTGGACCCTGGGTATCGGCAGCAGCGCCACCACCGACCGCACCGGCGTCAACCAGGGGCCGGCCGAGCCCTACAGCGACCTGCGCCAAAGCGCCGAGTTCCGCCTCCGCTTCGCCGACCGCGTCCACCGCGCACTGTTCAACGACGGCCCGCTCACCGCCGACAACGCCATCGCCCGATACCAGAGCATCCTCAGCGAGATCGACAGCGCTCTCTACGCCGAGATCGGACGCTGGGGCGACCAGCACAACGCCAACGGCTACACCTACGCCCAGTGGCTCAACGAATCCAACAGCGTCATCAACAACTTCCTCGCGATGCGCACCGAGATCTTCATCGACCAGCTCCGAAACGCCGGCCTCTACTCCACCATCGAAGCCGTCACCTGGAACCAGCGCGGCGGCATCATCGACAATACCACCGGCATCGAGCTCAGCGCCCCCATCGGCAACATCTACTACACCCTCGACGGCTCTGACCCCCGCATCATCGGCGGCGCATCCAGCCCGAACGCCATCCAATACACCGGCGGCCCCATCGTCCTCAACGAAAACGCCACGATCACCGCACGCGTCCGGCACCTCGGCGTCTGGTCCGCCATCGACCAGGCCGACTTCGTCATCGCCGACACAGCCGCCGACGCCAACAACCTCCGCATCACCGAAGTCCACTACAACCCGCAAGGCCCCAACGCCAGCGAGCTCGCGGCCGGCTACACCGACGGCGAACAGTTCGAGTTCATCGAGCTCCTCAACACCTCCAACCAGAGCATCTCGCTCAACGGCGTCCAACTCGCACGCACCGTCGCCAACGGCGAACGCAACGGCATCGCGTTCACCTTCGGCCTCACCACACTCGCCCCCGGCGAACGCATCGTCGTCGTCTCCGACCTCGACGCCTTCACCCAGCGCTACGGCGGCGGCATCCACATCGCAGGCCAGTACGAAGGCAACCTCGCCAACAGCGGCGAACAACTCAAACTCGTCGACGCCCAAGGCAGCACCATCCAGCAGTTCACCTACGACGACGCCGACAACTGGCCACAGACCCCCGACGGCGAGGGCCCGTCACTCGTCGCCATCAACACCCAGGGCGACTACAACGCCGGCAACAACTGGAAGGCCTCCACCGCCACCCACGGCACGCCCGGCAGCGCCGAAGCCCAATCCCTCCCCGGCGACATCAACGGCGACGGATTCGTCGGCGCCCAAGACCTCGACCAGCTCCTCGCGCTCTGGGGCGACGACGCCGCATCAAGCCCCGAAGCAAACGCCGCCGACCTCGACGCCAGCGGCACCGTCGGCTCCGGCGACCTCAGCATCGTCATCGCCAACTTCGGCAACGGAACACCCCCCGCCAACCCCACCGCCAACGGCGAAACACCCACCGACAACGACAACGGAAACACCAACGGCAACGGGAACGACAACACCAACGGCACAGGCGACAACAACAACGGCGACAACGGCGGCAACAACACCACCGACTCCCCGATCCCCACCCGAAAACCTACCACCCCCACACGCCCCAGCACACCCGCACGCCAACCCAACACCCCACGCGACACCGCCAACACCTCAACCAACGCAACCCCCGCAGCCACGGCCAACGACTCGGAAGCCACCTCAGCCAACAACGACTCGCCACCCCTCAACCCCCGAGAACAACAAGCCGCCAACACCCGACCCAAACCCAACGCACTCGCACTCACCCAGCCACACCACAACGACACCACCAAGCCCCCCGCCGCCGAGCGCCAGCCCGCCCCCCGATTCAACGCACTGGCCCTCCGAGAAAACGCTAAGTAACACGCCGCGCACAACACCGCACCGCAACACCTCACGCAAACAACGCGAAGTCACCAAACCCCGTCTCAAATCAAAACCACCCGCCGATTTCACGGATGGCACCGATTCAGAAATCGAAAAACAAAGCGCGGTTGCCTCGGCCTTGCTTCGCCCGCCTTCATCGGTGTGATAGTCGGAATGATCAAACCCGGTACGAAACAATGGAAAGGAACCCAAAACACAAGGAGACTGAAAACTGATGTCGGCACCGGATCAGTCCCACGGATAGCCGCCCCGGCCACTCCTGCCCCAAACACCCGGTCAGTACTCCTAAACCTCTGCTAGCGCGCGCAACCGTCTTAGCTACGACAAGTTTTTTCCAGACGACCGGCGTCTTCGGCTCCGCGCACGCGGGGCAGGCACCCCCGACTGCCGACGTGTAAGCCAGACACCTACTCACCTTCCGATGTCCCGTCCTCTACCGGAACAAGTTCCACCACCAGCCGCGGCCGCGCCTCCTCCTCCGCACTCAACGCGACGTGCTCAAACTCCCGTGTCTCGTACCCCGGCTTCTCCACCCGCACCCGGACATTCGTCAACCGAAACGTGCTCCGAGCCGTGGACCCCAGCTTGCGGTCCACATCGCTCCCCGACGATGCCACACGGAAGTTCAGTACCGGCGTGCTCCCCAGCGTCGTCCACTGGGAGGTGATGCGGTCCCCATCGGTCCGGTCCAGATCGACGCCCGCCCGGATGTTCATCTCATACTCGGTCGTCACCTGCACATACACCAGCGCCCCTTCGGGGACCGACCCAATGCTGAGATAGCTATGGGTAACCTCGTCCCACTCGCCGCTGCCCACCGTGTGGGAAACCTTCCCATCTAGCCCCGACACCATCCACGCGCAGCCCGGCAGCATGCCTCCACCTACGCCCAACACCATCAAAGCAAACAGCCGTGCCATCATGCCAAGAACCTCACAAAAGGAATACCAGGCCGATCCGCCGGCCAGTATACCGCCCCGCTGTCGAGCCCCCGAGACCCCAGCCCCCAGACCCTGGCCCCTACTTCTCCCGACAACCGCCGAAATCAAGTCCATCCGCGACTTACCCACCTGTTTTCCACGACGTGCGCCGGCACCCGTCTGCTGATGGATTCGGGGGCGAGGGAGTCGGTGAGGGGCCGGAATCTCTGATTGATGTTTGGGGATTGGGGGGTGAGGGTTAGGGCTGATGGTTCCCGGAGGGGGCGGATCGGTGGGACTCGCTCGGGGACTCGCTCCACCCACCCTGCATCCTGATTGATGATTGGGGGGAGAATGGGATTCGAAAGACCGCCCGGCGAATCGTGGGGTTCGGCCGGGCGGGTCCGGGGAGGTGGCGGGTTGGGGGTTGGGCAGGCGGGGATGCCTGTCTTACGGGGTGGGGTTTAGACGTTTTGTTGTTTGGTGCCGATGAAGGCGTCGTAGAGGAGGGCGTGGCCGTCGGAGGATTGGCGGTGTTCGAAGGTTTTCTGGGCCTTGAGTTCGAGGGCGCCGGTCTGGAGCATGTTGCGGATGAGGGCGGAGAACTCGGAGTCGATGGTGGGGTCGAGGAAGTCGCTCTTGATGGTGAACGCGACCCAGCCGCCGGGGGTGATGCGGTTGTAGGCGGCGGTAAAGACCTCGGGGGGGATATCGCCAAAGCCCAGGGCGGCGACGCAGGTGAGGCAGTTGAAGTCTTGCTCGTCGAGGGCGCGGGTGTTGTCGGCGGAGAGGTCGGTGAGGTCGTCGATGATGAAGCCGTCGTAGAGGCCCGGGCGGTCGCGACGCGCGGCGATGGCGGCGTTGGGGTTGATGTCGACGCCGACGAACTGCTCGACACCGATCTCGGCGAGGATGCCGGCGACGTAACCGTTGCCTGCGCCCAGGTCGAGGACGTTGAGGTCGGCGGGGTCCTGGCCGGCCTGCTGGAGGGCGGGGAGGAGGAGGGCGCGGACCTGCTGGGGGGATCGGCAGGCGAGCGCGCCGTAGACCCATTTTTCATAGAGGCCGGGGATGGTGAAGAGCTCGTCGTAGTCGTGGAGGCGGACCTGCTTCCATTCGTTCTCGTGGTGGACGACGGCCCACTCTTCGTCCTGGTCCAGGCCGGTGCCGGCGCGGGGGAAGGCGACCTGCAGCGATTGGATCGCTTGCTTGAGGTCGGGGGAGCAGGTCTGCGTCAGGGGTGGGGCCATGGGGTGTCTCGCTGGGGGGCGGGTGTGAAGACGTCGCTATTGTTTTGATGCGGAAATAATTGAACGCCGCGCAACGGCCGAAAAAAGCGATTGTAACCGATATCCGGGGCGGATCGGGCGGCTTACATTATTTTGTGGTAAAAATATCATTTCGCGGGTGTTTGGCCTGTGCGGAGGCGAAGTGGCTTGATTGAGCTGGACGCGGTTTCGAAGTCGTTTGATGGGGGCGGGCGGTACGCGGTGCGTGGGGTGGCGCTGCGGGTGGCCCGGGGGGAGACTATGGTGCTGCTGGGGGCGTCGGGGTGCGGGAAGACGACGACGCTGAAGATGATCAACCGGCTGATCGAGCCGACCTCGGGGACGGTGCGTGTGGATGGCGAGGGTGTGCTGGAGCGGGATGTGCTGTCGCTGCGGCGGTCGATCGGGTACGTGTTTCAGGATATCGGGCTGTTCCCGCACCTGACGGTGCGCGAGAACGCGGGGATGGTGCTGCGGCTGCTGGGGTGGTCGGCGGCGCGGCGGCGGGAGCGGGTGGATGAGCTCATGGCGATGGTCGGGCTGGAGCCGGGCGCGTTTGGCGGGCGGTCCCCGCGCCAGCTGTCGGGCGGGCAGCAGCAGCGCGTGGGCATCGCGCGGGCGCTCGCGGCCGACCCGGCGTATCTACTCATGGATGAGCCGTTTGGTGCGCTGGACGCGGTGACGCGCGAGCAGTTGCAGAGCGAGCTCGATCGGATCAAGAAAGAGCTGGGCAAGACGGTGGTGTTTGTGACGCACGACCTGTTCGAGGCGGTGCGGCTGGGCGATCGGATCGCGGTGATGAATGAGGGGCGGATCGAGCAGGTGGATCGGCCGGGCGCGATGCTCGAGTCGCCCGCGACGCCGTTTGTGGCGGAGCTGTTCGGGCACGCGACCCAGCAGGCGAAACGTCTGCTCGAAGGGGGCGGGGCATGAGGCGCGTCGTCGTGCGATTGATGGCGATGATGGTTCTATGCAGCGCGGCGGTGGGCCCGGCGGGGTCGGCGGGTGCGCAGACGGTGCGTGTGGGGAGCAAGAACTTTACGGAGCAGCAGATCCTGGGCGAGCTGGTCGCGCAGCTGATCGAGATGCACACGGGACTGGAGGTGGAGCGGCAGTTCGGGCTGAGCGGGACGGATGTCTGCCACGCGGCGATGGTGTCGGGCGAGCTGGATGTGTATGTCGAGTACACGGGGACGGGGCTGTTGAGTGTGCTCAAGCGGCCGGTGGTGCACGACCCGGAGGCGGCATACCGCGCGGTGTCGGAGGGCTACGCGCGGGAGTTTGATCTGGTCTGGCTACCGGCGATCGGGTTCAACAATACCTATGCGCTGACGGTGAAGGCGGAGCGGGCAGAGGCGGAATCGTGGGCTTCGGTGTCGGACCTGATGGGGGCAGACGGTTTGCGTGCGGGGTTCACGGGGGAGTTCATGGAACGGCCCGATGGGCTGCCGGGGCTGCGCGAGCGGTACGGGGGCTTGGTGTTTGCAAACACAGTGGACCTCGACCCGGGGCTGATGTATCAGGCGGTGGCGGAGGGGCAGGTCGATGTGATCTGTGCGTTCGCGACGGATGGGCGGATCGAGGCATACGGCCTGGCGACGCTTGAGGACGACCGCGGGTTTTTCCCGCCGTACGACGCGGCGCCGGTGGTGCGCGGGGAGCTGCTGCGTCGGCACCCGGAGCTGCGCACGGCACTCGCGGCGCTAGCGGGACAGATCGATGATGCGCAGATGCGGCGGATGAACTACGCGGTGGATATCGAGGGCGCTCGCCCGGCGGATGTCGCGGCGGCTTGGCTGGCGAGTTGGCCCGAGCAGGGCGAGGCGCTGGAGACGGCATTGGATGCGGCGACGTCGGACCGGCCGAGCGGTTTTTTGGCGCTGGTCGTAGAACGACGGGGTGAGCTGTTTCAGAAGACGGTGGAGCACCTGGTGCTGACGGTGCTGGGCGTGGGGCTCGCGGTATTGATCGGCGTGCCGCTAGGGGTATGGGTGCATCGTGCGCCGCGTGTGCGCGGGCCGGTGCTGGCGGTGATCGAGATGGTCCAGACGGTGCCAAGCTTGGCGATGCTGGCGTTTTTGTTCGCGGTGTATGGCCTGCTTGGCGCGACGCCGGCGGTGACCGCACTGGTGTTTTATGCGCTGCTGCCGATCGTGCTCAATACCTACACCGGGCTCAACGAAGTCCCTGCCCGACTGATCGAGGCGGCGAACGGCGTGGGCATGTCTAATCACCAACGCCTTCGGCTGGTCGAGCTGCCTCTGGCATTGCCCGTCGCCGTCGCGGGGGTCCGCGCGGCGACGGTACTCACCGTAGGCATCGCGACGCTGTGTACCTTCATCGGCGCGGGCGGCTTAGGCGACTTCATCGCTCGCGGCCTGGCACGAAACGACCCACGCCTCACCTTGCTCGGCGCGGTCCCGGCTGCGATCATGGCCGTCTTGCTGAGTCTGATGATCCGACTGATCGAGCAGAAGCTCCGCCGTGCCTGACGCCCCCACCCCCAACCCGGCCCCCGCCCCGCTCTCTTCGGACGAGCAGATCATCGCGTCGCTCCGCCGCATCATCCGCGCGGTCGACCTGCACTCCCGCAAGCTCATGGAACACTCGGGGATGACCGGCCCGCAACTCGCAGCGCTTCAGGAGATCCACCGCCAGGGCACGGTCTCGGCCGGGGAGGTCGCCCGCGCCATCCACCTCAGCCAGGGAACCGTCACCGGTATCCTCGGCCGACTCGAAGCACGCGGATACATCACCCGTGAACGCAGCGAAACCGACCGGCGAAGCACCGTGATCCGCATGACATCCGCCGGCAACGCCGTGCTCGCACAAGCCCCGTCGCTTTTACAAGACAGCTTCCTGCATCGTCTCGAACAACTCGAGCCCTGGGAACGCACGCAGATCCTGTCCACACTGCAACGCGTCGCCCACCTGATGGAGGCCCAAGGGATCGACGCCGCGCCGCACCTGACCACCGCGATCCAACCCCCCACCAAGCCGACCCCGCAAAGCCCGACAGCCCATCCGCCCAAGTCGGCGTAGCGCCCCCAAACGCCTCACCCCAACCACCAACCGTATCGAACTGCATAAGGCCAGCACATCACGCCGCCCGGCATTGCCGCACGCCGTTTACAGCCCCACCACCCCCAAAGATGCGGCGTGTCCATCGCCGATGTATCAAACAAACCGCCCGGGGAGTCGGGGGGACTCGGCCGGGCGGTTGGCGGGGTGGAGCAGACTGTGGTTGTTTCGGTGTCGGGGAAGCGGACCGCTGCAACGGCGTGGGGATGCTCGTGTTTTTCGGTGCGTATTGATGCGGCGTGGTTAGCGGCGTCGGGTGAGGGCGAGGGCGCCCAGGCCGAGCACCGCGGCGGAGGTCGGCTCGGGGACGGCCGCGGGCCACCAGCGGGCTTTGTAGATCCTGGCGTCGGGCAGGTGCCAGACCTGTTCGTCGTCGAGTGTGCGCGGGCCGGTGGCCCACCAGCTCTCGGTTTCCTGGAGGACGATGATCTCGCCGCCGGGTCCGAGCTGGCTGATGCTGTTGGAGCCGGGCATGAGGTGTCGCTGTTCGAGCGGGTCGAACGCGAGGGTCTCGGGGTCGAATCGCCAGAGGTGGTCCATGTCGGTGACGAAGTAGGCGTCTTCGCCGGGGATGGGGACCAGGTCGTGTCCGCCGTGGCGGGGGTACTGTTGCGACTCGGGGGTAACGGGGAGGTCGAAGGACTGCTGCAGGATGAGTTCGGGATTGTCGGCCTCGGGGTCGTAACCGTACTGGGCCATGGTCTTGCCGCCCAGGGCCCAGAGGCAATGGCGTTCCTCGTCCCACTCGAGGCCGTGCGCGTCGACCAGGGTGGTGGTCTGGATCGGGTTGTTGCTGGCCTCGGGCAGGTAGAGGGTAACACGGTCGCCGTTGCTCGAGGCGACGACGATGCCTCCGCCGGGCAGCAGCGCGGCCGAGTGGGGGTTGCCGCCGACGTGTGCCGCAAAGGCGACACGCCCGCTGGGGAAGTCGACGAGCGCGAGCCCGCCGCCGCTCGCGGTGATGAGTAGTTGTTCGCCGCCTCGGACGGGCTTCGCCTCGGTCGGGTTGCCAAACCACTGGCGTTGCTGAGCCGTCAGGCCGTCGGCCGTCGCCGGGTCCCAGATCCAGCGCACCGCGGCGGGGTCGGCCCAGTCCATCGTCTCGTTCATCAGCAGGATACGCCCGCTGGCCTGCTCGGTGATGAGGATCCCGCTGACCTCCGAGGGCAAGACATCGTCAGGCAGCAGGCCGGGTAGGGACGAAGCAGAAGCCAGACTTGCAACGCCGAGCAAGCAGCACCATATGACTAAAAAAACAGCACGAGACCGCATCAGCCGGTTTGACACAAAACGTGTTTCGGGTTGAAACACAAGCGTTTGTACTTGGCGATACATCATCATTCGATTCCCTCATGAGTTTGTGAACGGCGGGCACGGCCCTGCGTCATCAGCAAGGTATACGACGTTCGTGCCGGAGAAACCGGCCGCGTGCGATTAGGCACGACGGCCGTGAAGGAGGTCTAGGTCAGCCGAAGGCGGCGTGGAAAAGCAACCGGTACGAACCCACGCCAGGTGCACGGGAGAAGACAACGGCGTACTTACCAGTAGTAATCGGAGCCGCCGGCCGCAGTGATTCTGGCGCGTAGCTGAAAATGGTCGCCAACCGTGTTGATATCCAGAGAACCATCTCCGTGGCCGATCGGATTTTCATACGACTGAAAATCAGAAACCCCTACGACGCTAGTATCATGACCGCGCCCGCCGTGCGACATGTCTCGGTAGAGCGCCATACGGTGATTGACCATCACGCGATCACTGTCCGAGTCTTCCAGTTTCGTTGGGAAAGGCTCGGTGTCCCCGACCATGATCAAATCATCCGGGTTGCCCGAAGAAGGGGTGTAGTTTGCCCAC